>JAQVZQ010000027.1 GCA_028708095.1 Dysgonamonadaceae bacterium | reverse complement strand
TTTTTGGTGTATTGTGGAGGACATAACTGTTCCCGAAATGGAGGAACGCAGAGGGCCAAAAGAAAATTGGGGAATAACAGAAGGTAAAGGGCGTCGCATCAAAAAACTTGTTGATGGTGCTGAAGTGCCTTTAGGTGAATGGAATAATATGGTAATAGAATGTGTTGCTGACGAATTGAAGGTTTGGGTAAATGAAGTGTTAGTCAATTATGGTTATAATAGCACTGCACAAAAAGGACAGTTAGCTCTTCAAGCTGAAGGTTCTGAGGTTGAGTTTAGGAAAATTGAAATAACACCTATTACAGAAATAACTCAAACTAACTAATCTTCGATATTAGAGACTCAAATAAAAAATAAATTTGATCTATGAGTCCTTTTCATTTTTATTTTTCTAATGATTTCCCAATAATGGGTTTGAATTAAATGTGATATGCAGAAAGAGACAAATTCTTTTGATATTCAATCAAAGTGTTCATTTAATTAATAATCGTTTGTATATTTGCATTTAATTCAGACCTTATAATATCTGATATCATTCATTTTTTATAAAACACAATTTAGATTTATGTCTACTGTTGTTACTGATAAAGCTCTGTATCAAATTGCCTTAACACATATCACGGGAGTGGGAGTTGCCTTAGCACGAAATTTGATGCAGATTGTGGGAGATGAGGAACAAGTATTCAAAGAGTCTGCAAACAACTTGCGAAAGATTCAAGGTATATCCACACGCTTAGTTCAAGAAATAAGAAGTAGCGATGTATTGCGCAAAGCGGAAGAAGAATTAAACTTTGTTTTAAAAAACAATTTACAATTACTTTTTTTTACTTCACCTCAATATCCTCAACGATTAACTCATTGTATTGATGCTCCTATTTTATTATATGTAAAGGGTGAAAGTAACCTCAATTATAAAAAGGTAATTAGCATTATTGGGACTCGCAATGCAAGCTCTTATGGTTGTGATGCATGTAAACAGTTTGTCAAAGATCTTTCTTCTAAATTTTCAGATTTGTTGATTGTTAGTGGATTGGCCTATGGTATAGATATATGTGCACATCGCGCCGCCTTAGAGAATAATGTGCCAACAATAGCTGTTCTTGCCCACGGATTAGATAGGATATATCCTTCAGTTCATCGCAAAACTGCGATTGATATGCTAGATAAAGGAGGGCTTGTAACCGAATTTCCAAGTAAGACTGAACCTGAACGTTTTAATTTTGTGCGACGAAATAGAATTGTAGCGGGTCTTTCAGATGCATTAATTGTAATTGAGTCAGCAGATAAAGGTGGATCACTAATCACAGCTGAAATCGCCAATTCATATTATCGTGAAGTATTTGCTTTGCCAGGTAGAGTAACAGATCGATCATCTGTGGGATGTAATAGGCTCATTTCTTCAAATCGTGCCATATTAATGCAAGATGTAAAAGATTTTGTGAATCATATGGGGTGGGACGAATCGGCAAAACCTCAACCCAAGCAGAAAGAGCTTTTTTTACAACTTACAGAAACTGAGGAAAGGGTCTTTAATGCTCTTAATGATAATAATTCTATTCATGTAAATATGTTGGCAATCGATTTAAATATTCCAGTGTCAGAGCTGTTCTTCACTTTATTGGAATTAGAGATGAAAAATGTAGTAAAACCATTGCCTGGTGGTGTTTATAAATTACTGTAAATAAAAAAACATCTGTCATGTTTACACTTTATAAATTAGAGTGTAAATTCAGCTTTTAGCTTATGGACTCAGCTCTATCTTGCTCTTTTTTCAAAACGTTATAACCTTGTCGCTATCTACTACCCATTCAGCCAACTCTCCCATAGTAGATTTATCAGCTCCTTCAAAATAAGGATGGTTTTTATAAATTCCACAACGAGCCATACACGTGCCGCATACTTTTACCGAAACATTATTTGCTATAAGTTCTTTTAGCATTTGCGAAAGGTCTTGGTCGTAATTAGCAGGTGGTTTACAAACATCTCGTGCCATGTCAACTGAGTCATTCATAAGAAAGATTCTAACTTCACTACCGTTAGCCCTTAAGGTTTCCGCTAATCTAAGTCCATTCCATGTTACATCTGTGTTGTCGTAAGGTTCTCTGTTGAAGATGATAAGGGTTTTCATTGTTTTTATTTTAAATTATATGTGTATTTTTTATTATCTCTGCTTATTCAACTTCTTAATCTCAATCTTCTAATCAATATTTGCAAATATATAACATTTATCTTTTGCCTAACGTCCTTTAATTGTTTTTTTAAATCAAAATCTATCGAGTTAATATATAGTTGTTTAACTCTTTAAAAACACATTCAATATTTGGATAATTACAACAAACTTGTCTAATATAAATATTTAACATTAAATGGTGGACAAAGATATCCACTATTCAAAATGTTTAATTATATTTGACTTCAAAAGCAAAGTTATGTTTTCAAAAGCATGCGAATATGGCATTAAAGCAACGGTTTATATTGTTGACCGTTCATTAAGAAGTCAAAAGGTTAGTCTAAAGGAGGTAGCTAAGGCAATTGATTCTCCCGAAGCATATACTTCAAAAATATTGCAACAACTTACAAGGAACAATATAATTCAATCTGAAAAAGGACCTACAGGAGGATTTTTAATTGACAAGACTAAAATTGGATTAATTAATTTAAGCATGATAGTTTCTGCAATTGATGGCGATGCCATTTACAAAGAATGCGGATTGGGTTTTCATCAATGCAATGAAACGAAACCTTGTGTTATTCACCATCAATACAAGTCGATAAGGAATGATTTAAAAACAATGCTTGAAAATACTTTATTAGTAGATTTATCTAAGGATATTGATAAAGGATTGTCTTTTTTAAAACGCTGAGTTTTCAAAAAACAATATTTTTCTATATTTTACTAATCATCGAATACTTTTTTGAGCAATTAAAAACAACAAATCAAATGGATAAAAATAAAAAATTTTCATTATCAGGTGAAGTTGAACTAGAAATGAAGAGTTATCTCAACATTGATAATGATCGCATTCAAAAGATGTTAGAAATTAAGTTGAAAGTATTTAATAAAGAGATATCTCCAGCAGAAGCTCGAAAGTTGGTAAACGACACTTTCGATAAAGTTTCAGCAGAAGAATTCGCTTACGGCGAACAGCATTTGTTCAATGCTGGTATAACTGATGAAGTTATGGCTGAAGGAATGGATGATATTTTAGATGTCTTCAAAGATGTACTTGTGAAAGACAATCTCAATCTTCCGAAAGGACATCCAATTCAAACTTATGCAGATGAGGCGGATGCACTCGAAATGGTTTTGCTGAAAATTGAGCAAAAGCTAAAAGAGAAGTTCATTAAAAACGAGTGGTTAGATTTATACACACAACTCAATGAAATTAATACGCATTTTAGTCGCAAGCAACATCAACTGTTTTCTGCGCTCGAACGCAAGGGGTTCGACAGACCCTCAAGAATAATGTGGACATTTGATGACAGAGTGCGCGATGCAATAAAAGATGCTTTTGATTTGTTGAAAGCTGATCACGATGATAAATTTATTGATGCACAGCCTCAAGTGGTACATTTGGTGCGTGATATTTTAGAAAAAGAACGAGAGGTGCTCTACCCAACATCATTGAAGCTGTTAGATGATAAAGAGTTTGCTGAAATGAGAAAAGGCGACGATGAAATAGGTTATTGTTTAATTGAGAATCCTCCTGCATATCAGTCTCCATATTTAGAGAGTTTGATATCCAAAACGGATGATAAAAACAATTTAATGACTGATTTGAAAGATGTGTTAGCAAAACATGGACTAATAACCCATTTATCTTCCAAAGATGAAGTGCTGAATGTAGCTAATGGGAAGTTGACATTGCAACAAATCAATCTTATTTATAAACACATGCAGATAGACTTATCCTATGTTGATGAAAATGATATAGTAAAGTTTTATACTGATTCAACGCATCGTGTTTTCCCCAGAAGCCCTGGAGTGATAGGTAGAGAAGTGCAAAATTGTCATCCACGCAATAGCCTTTCAACTGTTGAGGCAATAATTAATGCATTTAGAAAAGGTGAGCAGGACGAGGCTGAGTTTTGGATTGATAAAGGTGATCAATTCATTTATATTATTTTTAATGCAGTTCGTGACGAAGAGGGTAAGTTTAGAGGTGTACTGGAGATGATGCAAGATGTTACACATATCCGAAGCTTAAAAGGGAGTAGGAGGCTATTATCATGGGAAAGTACTAAGCTAAATAAAGAGAAAGGCATTAAATCAGAAACAGATAAAATGAATACTGAAAAGACTTTAATTAAATCTGATGTTCAGATTGACATTAATCCTAATACTGTAATTGGAACATTGATAGGTCAATATCCTTTTATAAAAGATTTCTTGTTGACACTTTCTCCTGAATACAACAGGCTAACAAATCCAGTTGTATTTAATACAATGAAGAGCATTGCCACTCTGGATATGATAAGTAAGGTAGGAGGCTTTAAAGTAGAACACTTAATAAAATTAATAAAACAAAAAATTGAAGATATGAAGTAGATTGTATCCATATCAACATATCTTTAAATATTAATTAATCTCAGATATCTTTGAGGTATTCTAAAATACAAACAAAATGGAAGTTCAAAAAAATCAAATTATAGGAGAATTGGTAGCAAAAGACTACCGAGCAGCATCAGTATTTAAAAAATATAATATTGACTTTTGCTGTCAAGGCAATAGAACAATAAATGATGCGTGCACTGAAAAAAAGTTGGATGTTGTTATGGTGTTGAATGATTTAAACGCAATTGGCAATACAAGTAATTCTGCAGGAATCGACTTTAAATCATGGCCATTGGATTTATTAGCTGATTACATAGAGAAAACCCATCATAGATACGTAGAAGACAAGTCTCCTGAACTTATTGCTTATTTGAAAAAAATATGTGAAGTTCATGGTAAAAATCACACGGAGCTTTTTGAAATAAAAGAACTCATGCAGCAAACTATAGGCAATTTGGCTCAGCACATGAAGAAGGAAGAACTCATATTGTTTCCGTACATAACTAAAATGGAGAAAGCTAAACGTACAGGGGAGTTATTGAAAAAACCAAATTTTGACAGCATACAAAATCCAATAATTGAAATGGAAAGCGAACATTCTGCCGAGGGTGATCGTTTTAGAGATATAGAAACGTTGAGTAATAACTATACTCCACCTGAAGATGCTTGCAATACATACCGAGTAACTTTTGCTATGCTAAAAGAATTTCAGGATGATTTGCATTTGCACATTCATTTAGAAAATAATATTTTATTTCCAAAGTCTATTTTGTTAGAAAAGCAACTGCTATAAATTAATAGAATGGTCTTTTTTACTAACCTTTTAAAAACAAAGAAAATGGGACAACACATTATTAAAGTTAAGTTAGTCGATCATGTAACACATGATGTGTTAAGAATAAAAACTGAAAAGCCTGCGAGTTATAACTTCGAACCCGGGCAGGCTACGCGTGTTTCAATCAACAAAGAGGGTTGGGAAAAGAAAAAGAGACCATTTACTTTTACTAACCTACCAGATGAAGATCATCTGGAATTTACAATAAAGACGTATCCACCACATGAAGGAGTTACCAATGAACTGTTGAAGCTGAAACCAGGCGATGAACTAATAGTTGGTGATGTATGGGGAACGATTAACTACAAAGGTGAGGGTGTGTTTATAGCAGGAGGTGCAGGAGTTACTCCGTTTATTTCAATATTCCGTTATATGAATGCAAAGAATAAACTTGGCAATAGCAAGTTGCTTTTTGCTAACAAAACGGCAGAGGACATCATTCATAAAGATGAATTTAAAAGTATGTTGGGACAAAACTTTATCAATATCCTATCCCAAGAGGTGTCTCATGGCTTCGAACATGGGTTGATAAATGAAGATTTCTTAAAGAAACACGGTGTTAATGACTATGATTATATATATTTGTGTGGTCCTATGTCAATGATGAAAAGTATTGAAGAACAACTTCACAATTTGAATGTTAAAGCAGATGCAATAGTTAAAGAAGAATTTTAATAAACAACTCACATAAATATATATAACACTATAAAAAAGAAGTATTAGCATGAACAATGACATCTTTCATATCAAACGAGATTTACAAGTTAATGGTAAAAGTCTTACTTATTACAGTTTATCCGAATTGCAGAAACAAGGCTATGCAATAGAGAAACTACCATTCTCTATTCGTATTTTGTTAGAAAATGCGTTGCGTAACTATGATGACTTTGCAGTAACACGTGAAAACATTGAAACACTTTTGAACTGGAAGCCAGAAGCTACAGACAAGGACATTCCATTCAAACCAGCACGCGTTTTGATGCAGGATTTTACTGGAGTTCCAGCTGTGGTGGATATTGCTGCATTGCGCGCAGAAGTGGCTCGTAAAGGGAAAGATCCTGATGCCATTAATCCCATGATTCCTGTTGATTTGGTTATTGACCATTCGGTTCAAGTTGATTTTTTTGGAACTCAATATTCATACAAGCGTAATATTGATGAGGAATATCGTAGAAACAAAGAGCGCTATCAGTTTCTGAAATGGGCTCAAAATTCGTTTGACAATTTCAGTGTTGTTCCTCCAGGAATGGGAATTTGTCATCAAGTTAATTTAGAATATCTCTCGAAAGGTGTTGTTGAAAGGGATGGAGAAGCCTTCCCTGACACAACCGTAGGCTTAGACAGTCATACGCCCATGGTAAACGGAGTAGGTGTTTTGGCTTGGGGTGTGGGCGGTATAGAAGCGGAAGCAGCTATATTGGGTCAACCCATCTATTTTATCATGCCTGAGGTAATTGGTTTAAAACTTACTGGAAAACTTCCGTTGGGTTCTACAGCAACTGATTTGGTGTTAACTATTGCAAATGTACTTCGAAAATATGGAGTAGTTGGAAAATTTGTTGAAGTGTTTGGTCCTGCACTCGATAATCTTTCTGTGCCTGATAGAGCAACTATTGGTAACATGTCTCCTGAATTTGGTTGCACTGTTACATTTTTCCCCATTGATGATAAAACAGTGGAGTATATGAAGCAGAGTAATAGATCGCCCGAACAACTTGAATTGATTGAAACCTATTGCAAAGCGAATATGTTATGGCGCGAAAATGAAGATGCTATAAATTATACTGATATTTTAGAACTTGATGTTTCAACGATCGAACCAACTGTTGCTGGACCAAGCAGACCTCAAGACAAAATTCTTCTGAAAGATTTTAAAGATAAGTTTATTGATTTGTTAGACACTTCCTATCAAAGAGAATATATCTCTTGGGAGAAAAGAGACATAGATAAATCGATCACCCGTTTTGAAGGGGAAGGTGGAGATTTACCTCAAACTAAGTCAGACAATAAAGATGTTCCTACAGAAATTGAGGCTGTTCAACGAAATGGCTTAAAAACCGTTTGGATAACGAGAGGCCAAGAGAAGTTTATGCTTTCGGATGGAGCTGTTGCCATTGCTGCAATTACATCTTGTACAAACACATCCAATCCATTTGTTATGATTGGAGCAGGCTTAGTTGCAAGAAATGCACGTAAACACGGTATTGATGTAAAACCCTGGGTGAAAACATCACTTGCACCCGGATCTAAAGTGGTTACGGACTATTTGGAAAAAGCAGACTTGATGAAGGACCTAGAAGCATTACAATTTCATTTAGTTGGATATGGTTGCACATCATGTATTGGCAATTCAGGGCCTTTGGCACCAGATATTGCAAAAACAGTGGATGATCAAAACTTGGTGCTTACTTCTGTGTTATCGGGTAATAGAAACTTCGAAGCTCGCATTCACCCTCAAGTGAAAATGAACTTTTTGATGTCGCCCATGCTAGTTGTTGCTTATGCTATTGCTGGACGTGTTGATATTGATTTAACAAACGAGCCAATTAGCTACGACTCAAACATGAATCCGGTTTATTTAAAAGATATTTGGCCTACAGATGATGAAATTAATGAGATAATGGCTCAGGTGCTCACCCCTAAAGACTTCGAGAAAAGTTATGGAAGCATTTTTGATGGTAATGAAACATGGCGTAACCTTGAAATTCCTTCAGGTAAGCTGTATGAATGGAACGAAAACTCAACATATATAAAAGAAATACCATTCTTTCATGGCATATCAAGAAATCCAGAGCCACTGCAGGATATAAAGGATGCTCGTGCTCTTTTAGTATTAGGTGACAGTGTAACTACGGATCATATTTCACCTGCTGGCTCATTTAATGAATATTCAGCAGCTGGGAAATACCTAATTGAACATGGAGTAGCGAGAAAGGATTTCAACTCATACGGTTCACGTCGTGGAAATGATGAAGTAATGGTACGTGGAACTTTTAGTAATGTGCGAATAAAGAATAAACTCGCTACAAGAGAAGGCGGATATACCTGTTACTTGCCAGATAAAGAAGAGATGACTGTGTATGATGCAGCCATGAAGTATAAAGAAGATAATACACCATTGGTTGTGTTGACAGGTAAAGAATATGGAAGTGGATCGTCGCGCGATTGGGCTGCAAAAGGGACTTTTTTGCTGGGTGTTAAGTGTGTGATAGCAGAAAGCTACGAGCGCATTCACCGAAGCAACTTAGTAGGAATGGGTGTTTTACCACTTGAATATAAAGAAGGTGACACAGCTGAGAAATTAGGTATTAGTGGCAAAGAAACTTTTACTATTATAGGAATTGAAAAGGATTTGAAACCGCTCAAAGAAGTACAGGTTATTGTTGAAAACAAAAGAGGAGAACAAACCAAGTTTAATGCAATAGCTCGATTAGACTCTCAAATAGAAATAGAATATTATCGTAACGGAGGCATACTTCAATATGTATTGCGGAATTTCTTGAGAGAAGAGAAGGAGTCAAAATAGACCAAACTAAAAACTAAAAAAGATGAAAGAATCAAATATGTTTCCTAACCCAAGCAAAGAGATACTTCACAAAAGAACCTCTTTGGCTCCTGAGAGTATGAAAGCATGGCAAAACTTTAGCAATACTGTTTTTGCAGAAGGTGCTCTTTCAGAAAAGACAAAACACTTAATTGCTTTGGCAGTTGCTCATGTAACTCAATGTCCTTATTGTATTAGAGCCCACACAAAAGAGTCTATGAGAATGGGTGCAAGTAAAGAAGAGATGATGGAGGCAATTTGGGTTGCTTCCGAAATGCGATCTGGTGGAGCATTAGCACACTCTGCCTTAGCTATGGATGAAATGGAAAAAGAGTAGCTTTGTAAGTATAAGTTTGGAAAAACTCTTTCATAATTAGTGTCAGCCAGAAAACTGCTGCTTTTAGTGTTTTCTTGCTAAGACTAATTAGTTATGATAAGAAAATGCGTAGCATAGCAACTAACTCAACCAACAAATTTGTGTAGAATGAAAACGAACCAATCAAAAACTGTTTGGACTATTGGACATTCTACTCATAGTTTAGATGAGTTAGTAGCTATGCTTCATTCTTTTAACATAAAAACTGTTGTGGATATACGCAGTTATCCTGGCTCTCGCAAATTTCCGCATTTCAATAAGGAGGCATTGGAAGTATCGCTACCAGAAAACAACATTGAGTATCTACATCTGAAAAAACTGGGTGGGAGAAGAAAAGTAAATCCGGAATCGAAAAACACGACATGGCGTCATGCTGCTTTTCGTGGCTACGCCGATTTTATGGAAACAGATTCATTTTTCGAGGGCATAAAAGAACTCATAGATATAGCCGAGAAACAACAAACCGCTTATATGTGCTCCGAAGCTGTTTGGTGGCGATGTCATCGCTCCATGGTTTCCGATTATCTGAAAGCTCATGGCTGGAATGTGCAGCATATTATGGGAGTTAATAAAGCGTCTGAACATCCCTATACGCAGCCAGCCCGAGTTGTTGATGGTGAATTGACTTATGTGCCTGAGGAGTAGTCTTAATCCTAAATTGAAAAGTCTATGAAAACAATAAACATTAAAAGAGTTTATGATGATAAATCAAAAGACGATGGTTATCGTGTCTTTATTGATCGTTTATGGCCAAGAGGAGTATCAAAAGAAGAGGCTCACTTTGATGAATGGCTCAAAGAGTTGGCTCCATCCACCGAACTCAGAAAATGGTTTGACCATAAACCTGAACGATTTGATGAGTTTCGTAAGCGTTACAAAAAAGAACTTCAAGGTTACAAAGAAGTGTTGGATAAGTTACGTAACAAAGCAAAGTCTGGGAAGCTTACATTATTGTTTGCAGCAAAGGATGCAGAGATGAATAATGCTGTCGTTATGAAAGAAGTTTTGGAGGAAAAATGAGATTCACTAAATCTTGAAAAATGCAACTATTAAAGAGCCTTAACTTGTAAGTTTTCAGCTATGATATTAAGCACCACTTGAACTTTAGTGAAAATATTTTTGTTGAAGCATGTATACAGATTCCTTTTTATATGTAAATTAATGAATCTGATCATTTACTTAAAGCATTATAAATATGAAAAAACAATTGTTAGTATAGTTTTGATTGTATTTGCAGCAATAAGTTGCAGCCCCTTGTTTTATACCCCTAATACTCAAAACGTTCCTTTGTTCACCCATAAAGGCGATAATAACATAATGGTTGCTGGGAACGGTAATCAAGTCGAATTACAAGGTGCATATGCTCTAACTGATGCATTTGCAATACAAGCAAATGGAGTTGGTTCTTTCCTCGAGAGGAGGATAATGGAAATGGAGGTTCAGGTAAATTCATTGAGTTAGGCGGAGGTTATTTTACACCAATTGTGGATAAATTTGTTTTTGAGGCTTACGGTCTTCTTGGTTTTGGTAGTATGGAAAACAACTTTCCAAGCACACAGGAAGAACATCCAAATTTAAAAGGAGATATTTCTGCAAATGTGCTTCGTGTAGGAATTCAACCAAACTTTGGATATAAATCTAAATATTTTGAAGTAGCTCTTTCTTCACGAGTAGTGAACTTGATGTATAACAGCATCGAAGGTGATTTAATTTATAACGGGAAAAACCAAATTGATTATTTAAATGATAACAAGTCAAGTTTTTTATTGGAACCTGCAATTACTATTAGAGGAGGACTCGAGAAGATAAAACTTCAAATACACCTGGGTATAGCCATAATTTATCTAATAGTACATTCAAACAAGATAATTCATTTTTCACGTTAGGATTGAGATATAAGTTTTAATAAAGTCTTCAAACAGATTGTTATGGAAGATACTTTCTCCTCGGCATAAAGCCAAAACTTGTTAATAGAAAGACTTTATACTCAGTAGAAAGCCAAAAATTGTTAGAAGAAACGCTTTATACTTAGTAGAAAGCTTGAAATTGTTTGGGGAGGTACTTTCTACTCAGTAGAAAGCATGAATTTGTTTAGTTTTGGACTATTTCAACTTAATCCAGTACGTAACTTGTACAAGTAGAAATTATTTTATTGCGAGATAAGTAAATTGAGGAATTGTGATTAATATTTCACCATCATGTAAAGTGGAGGCAGTGATACATAATTCTATTTGTGATCTCCATTTTCGAGATACAAAAATAGCGAACAAAAATAAATTAGTCCGCTATTTTTAAACTGATTTGAATAGATGTTAGTTGACTTTCATCTATCTATCTGTAGCTTTTTACAACTTCTCGGCAACTTGTGAGACTTGTGCTTTCCAAGTTTTGGTTTTTAGTTCCATTCCCTTTGGAACAAAGACTACTACAGAAATTTTGCTATTATATCGTCCAAATTGACCATTGGCGGCAACAAACTTTTCAGTTAATTTATTGTCTGGACAAGCCATGCGAGTTGATGCAATATCCCCATCTGATTTAAAAACATAGTATTCATATCCCATTCCTTCTACTTCTTTAGTTTCAAAATCACCTATTACCCAATGTGTGTTACAATCTACTTCTTTTGTTATACCAGGCATTATCTCCAAACGTAAAGATTCTTCGTCTACTTCTTCTGGAAGATAAAGAACATAACGATCGTAATCTTCCATCATTTCAGGAAAATACTTTAATTGCTGAGCAGCTGAGGGATTAATACTCTCATCTGGTTTTTGTGTAGACATGTACTCATTATCTACTGCCCAACTTGTATAGCGTACTTCATAACCTTCAGGTGCATATACAGGTGTAGTCAATTTGCTATTGTAAGGAATAAAGAGATCTTGCCCCGAAACAAACTTCTCAGTTTTTGTGTCATCGGGACAAGCCATCATTGTTGAGGCTACGTTTCCATTAGTTTTGAAAACATAATAATGGTAACCATAACCTTCTAGCGCTTCGTGTTCAAACTCTCCGTTCATACTATGCTGATTACAGTCAACTTCCATCATCTTACCTACAGCAAGTTGAACTTTGTAATTGGTCTCATTTGCTCCTTTGTCAGAAACGGTAACTGCATGAGGAATCATTCCTTCAATAGTTGGGTAAACTGCATCTCCATTTGCTTTGTAAACAGTTTCTGTTGATTCCTTGTTTTTTATATTGGTGCAAGCACCTACAAAAAGTATTGCTGATGCAATTATTAAAATTTTAAATGTGATTTTATTCATAAATAATTGAATTGAGTTATTGTTTTATCTCTCTTTTAACATGTTGGGAGGGTTTATTGTTTAGTAAATCACTCATCAAATTTAACTTTTAGACTTACACTATTATTTTTTAGTTTACTCGTTGACTCTAATTATTTATCTTTGTAGTTGTGGAAAGAAAGATTCTTCATATTGATATGGATGCTTTTTATGCATCAATTGAGCAACGAGATAATCCCGACTTGATAGGAAAACCTTTGGCAGTGGGTTACGGCGAAAAACGAGGAGTTGTTGCGGCTGCAAGCTATGAGGCACGTAAGTATGGGGTCTATTCTGCTATGCCTTCAACTGTTGCTTTGCGTAAATGTCCTCATCTTATTTTTGTTATGCCTCGTTTTGAAGTATATCGATCTGTATCGGAGCAAATTCACGACATTTTTTATGAATATACAGATCAGGTTGAACCACTTTCTTTGGATGAAGCATTCCTCGATGTAACCATCAATAAAATGAACATGCGTTCTGCCACACTAATTGCTAAAGAGATTAAATGCAAAATCAAAGAGCAGACAAATCTCACTGCATCTGCAGGTGTATCATACAATAAATTTTTAGCAAAGATTGCCTCTGATTATAAAAAACCTGACGGTTTGTATGTGATAACTCCAAAAAGGGGAGAGTCTTTTATAGAGAAATTAAATATTAATCGATTTTTTGGAGTCGGTCCAGTTACCGCTAATAAAATGAACGAACTTGGCATACATAATGGTGCCGATTTGAAGCAATGGAGCGAATTTGATTTAGCACATCATTTTGGTAAAGCTGGTTTATCATATTATCAATATGCACGAGGTTTGGACGATAGAGAAGTTGTGGCCGAGCGTGTTCGAAAATCATTAGGCGCTGAAGAAACTTTCTTGGAAGATATATCTGATTTGACAACCATTGAGCAAGAATTGTATAAGATAGCACAAGAAGTGGCGCGACGTCTCAGTGAAAGAGACTTCAATGCTAGGACACTTACCTTAAAAGTGAAGTATGCTGACTTTACTATTATTACGCGCAGTATAACACTTGATCATTATATCACGTCTGCAAAAGAAATGTTGAATATAGCAATGGACTTGTTGAGCCGTGTAGAAGATATTGCAATTCGAAAAGTACGTTTATTAGGATTGACGCTTAAAAACCCCGATGTTGAAGACAATGATTGCTCTGCTCTGCCAATTCAATTGGAGATTGATTTTGATAATCCTATTAATCCTTATGAAGATAAGACAGAGGAGCAATAGCTTGATAAACTAATGTTTTTTCACACAGTCTTCACAAATTGATTTGGATGTCTTGCTTCAATATGATTATATTTAGATCTGATAATCTTTATGTCGCCATCCACATCGCCTGTAGGATAAAAAGTGTCTAAAAAAGAGACTGTTTTAGTTCCATAATCTAAAGCAACCAATGCAATTGGCACTTTTGCTTTCAATGCAATGAAGTAAAAACCTTTTTTCCATTTATTGGCACGCTTACGCGTACCTTCTGGGGTGAGAGCTAATTGGAATTTCTTTCTATTTTCAAACTCTACAGCCATTTTATCAGTAATCGATGTCTTCCGATCTCTATCAACGGGTATGCCTCCAATACTATTGAAAAAGATATTGAATGGAAATACAAACCAGCCTTTCTTAATTAGAAAATTGGTGTTTCTTCCTATGGCAGTATAAGCGAGTTTCCCAATTATAAAGTCCATATTACTGGTGTGTGGCGCTACAGCAATAACGCATTTAGGGATTTCGGGAGTAACGTTGCCTATCTTCCAACCCATAAGTTTGAGTACAAACTGACTTATCTTTTTTTTCATTAAATAATATTTGGTTAGTGTCTTAATACACGCTAAAACGCATGTTTAATTAATAAGTTTAATTTATTCGATAATAGGAAATTATTTGAGTTCTACATATTGTTATTCAAATCCTCGAGTTTATTTATTGCCTTTTCCCATTCTTTCATTGCAGATGTTATGCGCTCTTGCGCATCCAAGTGAGATTGATATAACTCAGAGTTTGCCGCACCTTCAGGGGTAGAAAGCTCTGTTTCTATCTGCTTTGTTTTTTTCTCAAAGCGATGTATTTCATCTTCTAGGTCTTCAATCTTTTTTTCTTGTCGACGTATTAAGCGATTTTGCTCTCTCTGTTCTTCGTACGAAAGTTTGTTTTCAGAAATAGTGTCTTTATTTTCATCTGCTACGCTGGTCGCATGATTTTTGGAAAGTTCCAGTTGTTGTAAGCTCTCCATATTTTTCTTTTCAAGAAAATCGTAGATTCCTCCCATATGTTCAACAACTTTACCTCCTCCAAATTCATATACTTTTGTTACTAATCCTTCTAAGAAGTCTCGGTCATGAGACACTATAATGGCAGTGCCATCAAAATCTAATATTGCTTGTTTCAACACATCCTTTGAGGCCATGTCAAGATGGTTTGTAGGTTCGTCTAGAATAAGTAAGTTGACGGGTTCTAATAGCAAACGTATCATTGCCAATCGGCTTTTTTCTCCACCAGAAAGCACTCTCACGTGTTTGTCTGAAGCCTCACCTCCAAACATAAATGCTCCAAGAATACTACGAATCTTTGTGCGTATTTCGCCAGTTGCCACATAATCTATTGTTTCAAATACTGTAAGGTCTTCACGAAGTAGTTGCGCTTGATTTTGAGCAAAGTATCCAATCTTTACATTGTGTCCCAATTTCATCTTGCCTGTATAATCAATCTCATTCATGATGCACTTTACTAAGGTCGATTTACCTTCACCGTTTTTACCAACGAAAGCAATTTTTTCTCCACGATTAATGGTGAACTCGACATTAGAAATAACCGTATGGTCTCCATATTTCTTTTCTAGGTTCTCTATTATAACAGGATATGAACCAGAACGAGGAGATGGTGGGAACTTGAGGCTTAAGTTAGAAGTATCAACTTCGTCCACTTCAACTCTTTGCAATTTATTTAATTGTTTTATGCGCGATTGCACCTGAATTGCTTTAGTTGCTTGATAACGGAATCGCTCTATAAATGCTTCAGTATCTTCTATCTGTTTTTGTTGATTTTCAAATGCCCGCATTTGTTGTTCGCGTCGCTCCTCTCGTAAGACTACATATTGCGAATAGTTTACTTTATAATCAAATATTTGACCCAATGATATCTCAATAGTTCTATTGGTTACAGCATCCAAGAAAGCCCTATCATGTGATACGAGCATGACAGCATTGGCACTTCTCGCCAAAAACCTTTCAAGCCACTGAATTGACTCAATATCTAAGTGGTTGGTTGGCTCGTCAAGCAAAAGAACATCGGGTGATTGCATTAATAGCTTAGCTAATTCTATCCGCATGCGCCATCCTCCGCTGAATTCACTGGTGGGTCTGTCAAAATCACTTCGCAAGAAGCCCAAGCCAATAAGGGTTTTCTCAATCTCTGCTTCAAAATTGTTGATACCACTCATCAATAGCTGTTCTTGTAGCAATGATGACCGATCAATTAGGTTCATATAGTCTTCCGACTCGAAATCAGTGCGTTCAGCCATTTCTTGATGCATGCCATTCAGTTTATCTTGCATCTCTATCAGGTGAGCAAAGGCCATGCTTGACTCATCCTTCACAGTGCGGGTGTTGTTTGGTTTCATTTGTTGAGGCAAATAACCAATGGTTACTTCTTTTGGATATGATATAACACCGCCCGTAGGTTTTTGCAAACCTGCAATAATCTTCAATAAGGTGGATTTGCCTGCGCCGTTCTTACCTACAAGCGCAATCCTCTCATTTTTGTTTAAAACAAACGACACCTCATCAAATAAGGTGAAGCCTCCAAACTCTACATTTAAATTATCTACTGATACCACTTTAACTCAAAATTTTTACAAAGAAACTTCTTTCAAACTGATAATAAAAATATTTATTGAAAAAGCAAAGTGAAATAATAAATTATTCACATACATACAGATTGATAATAACCTCATTAGGGAAATATAGCATCCATAAAGATTTTCATATGAAATGCAAGAATTATACTTCTATGTAATGTCAAAATTTATATCTTTGTTGAAACGTTATAAATATTATTGCGATATGAAGATACATCTCTCTCTGCTTTTGGCTCTGTTTGTTTGCGTAAATATTACCTTTGTAGGCTGTAACTCCAAATCTAATGAATCAGATATATCGTCTGAATGGATACAACTACTAGGAGATGATAATTTTGATGATTGGATAGTAAAAATAACTGGTTATGAACTTGGAGACAACTATGCCAACACCTTTCGTATTGAGGATGGTATACTTAAAGTACGATATGACGAAGGTTACGATATTTTTGAGAATCGCTTTGGCCACCTGTTTTATAAAGATACTCTTTCGCACTATGTGCTAAGATTGGAATATCGATTTGTAGGTGAACAATGCGAGGGAGCACCTAGCTGGGCTTACCGCAACTCAGGAATTATGCTTCACGGACAATCACCCGAGAGTATGGAGATAGATCAGGACTTCCCAGTGTCTATTGAGTTTCAATTGTTGGGCAGTGACTCAATTAAACAGCAGGTTACTGGCAGTGTATGTACTCCGGGTACCAATATTGTGATAAATAATAAGTTGATTTTAGACCATTGCACACAATCATCATCTGATTATTATATGGACGATCAATGGGTAACTGCAGAAGTGGAAGTACACGGTAACAAAATCATCAAACATATTATCAATGGCGACACGGTTATGGTATATAATCAACCGCAATTAGACGAACGTGAACAATATTACGAAAAGTTGCTAATGCTAAATAATGGTCAGCAACAACTATCTGGTGGAACCATTTCACTTCAAAGTGAAGGGCACCCTTGTGATTTCAAAAACGTTGAGATTAAGATACTCTAAGAATTAATAGTTGGTCATTTTAGGATATAAATAAAAAAAGATCGCTTCTAATTCCCAACTAAAATGTAATTAGTATATGTTAAATAGCTTTATCTCTTTCACATTTCAAAAGGTAAAACGTATTTTTACAGAAAATTCTATTACACAATCGTATTCTTAATAAAAATATGACATCAAATAGCTCTAAAACCAACAAGTCTCGCAAAAAGCGAGCGAACAAGACTAAGGTCTTTCTACTAATTATAGGATCTTTGTTTGGCGCAGGTGTAGTAATGGCTCTGTATCAAACATCTGTTTATTTCTCAACAAATGATTCGTGTGCCATTTGTCATGTGCATCCTCATGCCCATGAGAGTTGGCGATTGTCTACACATGTGAACAACAAAAGTGGTGTGATGACCAATTGTGTTGATTGTCACTTGCCTCCACTCGATGATACATGGAGTCACTACACTGCAAAACTAAAGCTTGGCGCAAGAGATGTGTGGGGTTATTTAACAAAAGACACAGCAGATTTTAACTGGGAAATGAAAGGTGAGTTAGAACACGCCGTTAAATATATCCCCAATGAGTCGTGTAAGAAGTGTCACCAAAATATTTTCCCCCAAGGTATATCAGATGACGGTATCACTGCCCATTTGCATTACGACGAGAACGAAACAAAGCTAAACTTGCAGTGTATCAGTTGCCATTTGGATGTTGGACATTACAATCCCAACTATTCACATACGCAAATGGTTGGCATACCTGGTTTTAGTGAGCGAGGAAGTCAGGCTATGGACTCAGCTTCATATTACGAAGCTTCGACACACATAACTCAATTCGAAGATTATACCGAAAAAATACCTGGTACCCCCATATCGTTTAACATGATTGCAATTCCTGGAGGTACATTTAAAATGGGGAGTCCCAAAAAAGAGCCATTTCATCAACCCGATGAGGCACCTGTGCATGATGTGACCATAAGTCCGTTTTTTATGGCAGAGGTGGAGACTACTTGGGATGAGTTTTGGGCATTTTATGGCAGCACGATGAGCGAGGGGCGCACACCACCTGAAATAACTTATGCACAGAATTTGGAAGCATTAGATGTTGACGGTATTTCTGGCCCTACACCTCCGTTTGGTTTCCCTGATCAAGGATGGGGTGGCAAGAAGCGGCCTGCAATTACTATGACCCACTATGCAGCTGAAACATACTGCTTGTGGTTATCTAAAAAGACGGGTAAAAAGTACCGTCTACCTACCGAAGCCGAATGGGAGTACGCTGCGCGTGCGGGAACTGAGACCCCATATTTCTTTGATGGAAATCCAAAAGATTTTTCACAGTATGGTTTCTGGAGAAGATTCTTTCCAGCCAAAACAGATAATATTACATCGTATGTAATATATGAAATGAATAGCTACAACCGTTCGCAAGAACCCGATGTAGTTGAACCCAATCCGTTTGGATTGAAGAATATGTTAGGTAATGTGATGGAGTATACTGCTGACAAATATGACCCTAAGGCATATGAAAAGCGCGCTGATGGTGCAAAAGATCCCATTGTGACTGAAGGAGACGAGTGGGTTATCCGTGGAGGTAACTATGCATCGGATGCTTCAGAAGTTCGTGCTGCTACACGCAGTCATACAGAGCATGACGACTGGATGAGGCTTGACCCGCAACAACCTAAAAGTATTTGGTGGTATTCCGATTATAAAGGCATTGGATTTAGGGTAGTGTGCGATGCCGATTCATTGATATTGACTAATTAATAATAGGGTCGAAAGGCTCGATAAAAGAATAATTATAAACATGAAAAAAGATAATAATGTAAGCAGAAGATCCTTTCTAAAAAGTTCAGCATTGGCAAGTACAATAGGCGTAATTGGTGGCGGTGGTGCCACAGGTCTATTAGCATCATGCAGCAGTGACAATAAAAAATCGGGAAATATACCTTTGCGTGAACCAGGGAGTTATTATGTTCCAGATCTTCCAGATTTAGCTGATGATGGCAGAGAGTTGAAAGCTGGTGTAATTGGTTGCGGTGGTCGTGGATCAGGCGCAGCTTTGGATTTTTTAAACTCTGCAAACAATGTAACTATTACTGCTTTGGGCGATGTGTTCGAAGAGAAAGTGAATGCACTTGCTGATAGGCTAAAAGAAGATAAAAATATTGACATTCCAGCTGATAAAAGATTTGTTGGACTTGATGCCTATAAACAAGTAATTGATAGTGGTGTGGATGTTATCATAGAGGGTACACCTCCCTACTTCCGTCCAATGCACTTTGAATATGCAGTAGAGAAAAACAAGCATTGTTTTCTCGAAAAACCATTTTTTGTAGATGCTGTGGGCTATCGCAAGGTGATGGCAACCGCAAAGCAAGCAAAAGCTAAGAACTTGAGTGTTATAACAGGTGCAATTCGCCGTCATCAAAGGAGTTACGTAGCTTCTCATCAGCAAATAATGAATGGAGCCATTGGAGAAATAACTGGTGGAACCGTACACTATAATGTTGGCAAGTCTTGGTCTCGTGAGCGTCAACCAGGATGGAGCGATCTTGAATATATGTTGAAAGATTGGACAAACTGGATATGGCTTTCGGGTGATATCATGCTTCAAATACTTTTTCATAACATTGATGCATTTGTTTGGCTTACAGGTTTGAAACCAGTAAGTGCATTAGCGTTTGGTTCACGTGCACGCATAAGTCGGGAACCCAATATGACAACTTTAGTGTTGATTTCGTTATGGAAAACA
>JAQVZQ010000026.1 GCA_028708095.1 Dysgonamonadaceae bacterium | reverse complement strand
TTTTTTGTACTGCTGGGTATGACTTTCTTTTTTTGTTTTTGTCCATATTGAATGCCCATTGCAAAGGCATACCTTTTAGTTCGGAATTAGTAATAAATTATTTACAAAGAGCAATCACTTGTTTTTGTGTGTTTTAGATAACAATGGGGTTTTTCAAAATATTTTTTAGTTGACGGATTCAATTTTCAACAGTTGAAAATCGTTTCCGTCGTCTTGAAAATGTTTTTCAACTGTTGAAACTCCCTTTCTATGCAAAAAAACGCATGTTTTTGTCTTACAATCCTCATATTTCTCTATTTTTTTGGCAAATGACTCACTAAAACTTTTTTCTTGGTATCGGATGCTGTGTTTTTCACTTTTTTTTGTCATTTTGGGTCAATTTTCTCTCGTTTTTTCACTCGAGAATATTTTTTAGGTGACGGATTCAATTTTCAACAGTTGAACGCCCAATCCGTCGTCTGAAAAATATTTTACAACATTAAAAGATCGCATTTTTAAAGCCTTTATCTTATCTGGCACAAATATAAGTATAATCGTAAAGCGAATATGCGAAATCACGAATTCTCAAGTAAATATTTTTTCAAAAAATCACACCCACCCCCATTTCATGCCCACCCACATTCAAATCTGTGTTCCACAAATACCTATAGTGCACCCCAATGTTGTTGTAGAAAGCACCAGCACCCACTCCTGCGATATTGAATGTGTTGTATGAGAGGGTAGAAAAGAACGTCCACTTTTGCCGAGAATAAACGGTTTTCTTTATGGGAGTAAAGCTAAATGGCACAGCGGTTAGTTTGTTGTACTGTATGGTGGGAGCAATGTCTAACTTGCCGTGCAAGTTGTCGAATAGTGTAAGTGAGTAGGTTCTTTCGGCCATGTAGTTGCTGATGATTTTGGCGGTGTCTACAACTTCTTTTTCTTTGTTGTCAATGAAAATATACCGATAGGGTAATATGGGCTGAATGGGCTGTATTTCTTTTGTGGGAAGGGAAATAGTTGCACTTCCTTTCATTGCTACACCTTTGGTGTAGACAACTTCATGACTTTGTTGTACTGATGCTCTTCCGATAAGGAAGGCTATTAAGGCAACTGCGATTATAATTAAAGTTGTTAAGTTTTTCATAAGGGTTTTGGTTTAATGGTTAATGGGTAATGGTTAATGGGTAATGGTTAATGGGTAATGGGTAATGGGTAATGGGTAATGGGTAATGGTTAATGGTTTCGCTATGTGACACACTGTTTGCAAACGAGGGGCAGGCTGGTAATTCCCTCATAAGTGCAACACCTGTTTTCTGTTTTCTTCCTTTGATTTATAGCTAACATGAATCCAACTGAAGTTTTGTTCATTAATCAATTGGTCAAAGCTTAAGTTATCTCTTATTATTTCAAAGAGTTTTTTGTTTCCTTTGCGGCTTAGTGCTGTAATATCGGCAGCCTCGCCCAGCAGATGTTGGGAGTTCTTGGCTCCACCAACTGCCCTGTTTACTGCGTGTGATCTAAAACCTGAGTTGACATGTATTGCCTCTCCAAATATATCCCTGGCAGGTTGTAGCACCTCGCCACACAGCGTGATTAGTGCGGCAATTTCTTGTTTGTTTGGTTTATTCGTTAATCCTGTGCTTGTTGTTGTAAGCTCTGTTAGTGTGAAATTATTTGTTATTTTCATGGTTGTTTTTTTTTGTTATTAGCGGTTAGCTATCAGTATGTTTAAGCATTTTCAGTGCAGTTTTATTGTTATAAACAATTGACCATTAGCCCCTCGTTGCAAACGAGGGGCAGGCTGATTAGCACCTCATTAACAATTAACCATTAACAATTAACTGTTAATCATTATTCTTTTTGTCCAATTCCGATAAATCGACATCAAAGTGTCGCTCTGTTTTATCCACCAATATTTTTTGTAAAATCTTTGCCCATTTCTCATCGCTACACGACGATTCATTCTCAAGCATACTCCATGATTGCCAAAAACATACAGCACAAGCTATGATGTTTGTCAATCTTATTTGTAATCCCTCAAAAACGAATGTTTCAATCAAAAATGCCAGTATAATGAGCACATATATCTTGATAAGCGTCATAAATACCCTACCAAAATAAATGCTTTTGAACTTGCCGTCGTTGGCATTGGGAAACTTGCGTTTCACCCGCTTCGATAGGCTCCATGCAGTGTAAACATCTGCAAGCACCATCAATGTGCATACCAAAATGAATGGAAAGGTAGGGTGGAGGAGTGCTACGACTCCTCCAATTACACTGAATAGTGACCTACTGGTTGAATTAAAAAATAGTGTTTTCATGATTTGTTTTTGTATTAAATTTATAGATATGATTCTGAAATATCCCTTACTTTGTTCCACATAGCTATCATTCTTTTGTTGTTCACCAACAACAACTTGTTGATGCGTGTTACAGCATATTTTACTGTTGAGTGACACCTACCTATTTCGCGCCCTGTTGCCGAATAAGATATCCCGTGTTTATCGTGTCTCAACTTGCAATAGAGGTGACGAATGCTACATATATGCGCACTCTTATTCTGTTCAATTATCTGCATTGGATTAACGTCAAATCGTTTTGCAAATTCATTCATAACCCAGTTTTCATTACGTTCAAGTGTTTCATTTTTAATTGTTTTCATGTGTGTTTTTTTTGATTTAGATTTGTGATTAATAATCTGATAGAAGAGTAAACTGTCATTCCGACGCAAGGAGGAATCCGTTAGAAGGGTAGCAGAATAATCAAACAGATCCTTCCATGCTTTCTGGATGACAGGGATGTTTAAGCTCTTCATACTCCTCTCTTGACATGCCTGTTCTTTCCCACTCTTTTAGTTTGCGTTCACGCTCCTCTTGTGCTTGTTTGGTGTGCAGCTTGTCAAGTACCTGGCTTCTCCAAACTTTAAAAGCGTTGAGATATTCTCCCACTTTTTGCGGATCTACAGTTCCAAAAAAACCGCCAAAATCGCCCGCTTTAAGCTTATGAAAGAACAGTAGAATCTCAGATACCTTCAAATATTCCGATTTGACAATGATCATACTTGCCAGTTCTTTCATTTGAGCAGTTGCCATTTTGTTTTTCACCCCCACATACTCGTTCAGGTCTTCAATGTGCGCCATCACCCACACTTGCAGGTGTTCCATTTGGTAGGTGTATAGCAGTTGCCTCACTGTGGGTGCATCACCCGTGAGCGACCTCTCGATACTCATTGCACACTTTATTTGTACACTCGGATTAAATGTCAATGCAAAACTGTGTGCATCACCATATCGTTGCATGATTTCGTTTTTCTTACTCACCAACCATCCCGACGCTTCTTGCGAATTCGTATATTTCTTGTTTGCGCTTAGCACTTTCGTTAGCTCTCCTATCTGTTTCATTTTCAATATTGTTTAAATTATTGTTTGTGTTTTTCATCCACGCATGATTAAACCCTGCCCATTGTTTTTCTGCAATTACCCGCATCACCTCGTTTTTTTCCGCGCCAGTCTTTTCTATCTGCGAAATAAATGAGTTAAATGAGAATTCACTGTTCACTGCTTTTTTCTTTCTTCTGATAGCCATCCACTCGTCAACTAACAGCGCATCGAATCCATATTCAAGCAATGACTTTTTAAAATTAAATTCTCTCTTGGCAATTGTATTAGTATTATTCTTTTCTTTATTATCCTTTTCTTTCCTTTCCTTTTCTTTCCTTTCCTTTATAGCATTGCGTTCGTATGCCAGTCGCATTGCGTTCGCATCACCATCGCAATGCGTTCGCAATGCGTTCGCATCGTTTTGTAATGCGTTCGCATCATCATCACCCCACCTCTTCATAGCTGAACGACGTGCTTTACGGCTCTTTTTGTTTCTCATGTCCATTCTTCGTTGTACCGATAGACTACCGAATGTATCACCATCTACTTCAAACAAGTCAAAGTCATTTATAATAGATTCAATGACATCGCTACTGGCTCGCAAGTCATAAGCAATGCAATCATAATCCAATGGCATTGCGTTTGCATTCTGATACAAGTCTTCAATCATGGCCCAGTAGAGACCATATCCCTCATAGCCGTGTTTTACGATTAGTTTTTTTATCTTAATATCGTTCCTTGCATTGTAATCGTGCGAAAAGTAGAATGTCTCTTTACTCATTGTGTTATTCTCTCTTTTAATGTATTCATTATTAATACATCAGATGCTCTATTTTTTATAAAGCTCATCCAAATAATTTTGATAATACCTATTGGCAACTACATATTGTTCGCGCATTTGCTGCTCAATGGATGCGTCTCTTTCAATCACATCAGATGTTGATACCCTCTTTTGCGCATCAACTACGCCATCAAAACGATGCAGTATAAAATTATCCCACTCGTTTAGTAACTGTTCACCATTGGGTTTCTCGGTGGGTGTGTCCACCAAGCAATAGCTGACAAATGCTTTGTTTATATCAAATAGCATCATATACACCCTGCACTGCCAGTCATATCCGCCTTTTTTTATCACTTTACTCACCTCGTCTTGAAAGAAAGGAAATGTTGTAGCATCCCACGATGTTTTTATTTCGATGATACAGTCACTGCCAAGCAAATCGGGTGTTCCTCTAAAACCATACCTCTCTTTGGTTACATCGTTTTTTTTGTAGTCGCTTCGCATCACTTTGTTATACAAATCAATCGAATTATGCTCGCACACTATTCCCTTCAATATGGGTTTTGTTATTACTATATTTCGCAAACCCAATACCTCATCAACGGCTTTCTCCCTGAGCCACGATTTTGTAGTTTCCGACAATTCATCACCCTTGTTGCGAGGGTTTGTCATCAACTTGTGGCATTCGTCGGCATGTACTTTTAATGGTTTTGAATAATTGTTTTGTGCTGTTTCTTTTTCTACTGTAATAGATCTGTCTTTTGTGTTCATGTTGATAGTGTTATTATTTTATTTATTAGCGATGAGATTTAAAATAAATGCTGCGAATGGTTGAAAAGAGACGCCCTGTAGGACGTCTTTCGCTGGCGCAAGTCTCTGACTTGTGCCTTATTCATTTGCCACCCCGAACTTGCTAGCGCCGATTTCCTAATCGGTGTGCTCATACTTATCAAAGATGAATAATCTACCTGCAAATGTTCCAATTTCATCATTTTCAATTTCTTGCCCTCGTAGTCGAAGGGTCAATTTTCCATTCTCAATTCAAAAAACAAGCTACTGCTATTCTTCTCTTTTATCTCAAATTCATCCACCCCATTTTCCTCCAAAAAATGTTTGATTACAAGCTCCTTTGTTTCACGTCCACCCCTTTGCTGGGCGTCTGTTAGTCCCCACGAGGTAAAGTCGATGGTAAACTCAGTGTCCAATTTTAATTTGAATGTTTTTTTCATGTTTTTTCTACAATTCGAATTTATATTTGATAACCTCTTCAGCTATCTCCTCAATTTCCCGATACTTTTGCTGGCCCAATATGTCGACACCATCACCCGTATCTTCATCATAATACCACAACTCGTTGATGGTAATGTTGCATAGTTCCCTGTTGTACAGTATTTCAAATGCATACCCTTCGTAGCTGCCGCCTATACACTCTGTGATGCTGTACCCAACATATCCACTTGCATAATAGGTGCTAAAGTTGTGTGCTATTTCTATCTCTTCAAAATATTCATGGTTATTAGCTTTCATGATTGGTTAAGAAAACTCCTGTTCGCTCGCGCCGATTTCCAAATCGGTGTGCTGCGAAGCAGTAAGAAATTTATAAAAGCATAATTTCGTTAATGCGAACACGGGTTGCAAACCCGTGCGAGTGAAACTATCAGGAGTTCTTTTCTTTTAAAACAATTGAGTCTGTCTTGGTAAGATTTGTGAGAACATGTTTCTTCTCTGTCTCATAATGCTCAACCTCACATTTCTTATCGCTTTTTCAGTACCCAGTAACCTATCTTCGTAATTGATAAACTCTTCCTCACTGCTGGTTATGTAATAGCCATGCGATGAAGCCATGAGCCCCACAATCAGGTCATTCGTTCTAATGTGATTAATCAACCTACACACATCTCTGTTGTTAATCTTCAATCCATGACTTTTTAACCCATGTACGATCTCTTTGCAAGTAACAGCATTTCCTTTTCCTTTTTTCATTTCCAAACCCTTCATCAAAATGGGTAGCAATACATTCAATTCATAATTTGTTAGACGACGTGTCTCTTTTTTTAATTCATTTTTCATAGTTTTGTTGGTGTTTGTAAGCATTCTACAATAGTCTCATTTATAAGCCCTCTATCCGAAACTCTGAATAGATATCCCATCTTTTTCAGCTGTGAAGCAGCCGACCGCAATGTAGAGGTTTTGATATCTTCAGTAGGAATTTTTAGGCTCGTTCCTGGTTTCATTTCTTGTAGCGTTGCAGTAGGCAACACTATTTTTTTAAATTTTAGTGTAGTTGTTTCCATGTTATTAGTACTTTTGTGAACAATAATTGTTTTGTAAATGTTGTAAAAATGATATATCATTAAACTTGAATATCATAATAGATGTAACGACAAATGTAATCATATATATCAACATATAAAAGCAAATTAACAAAATAAATTCATCAATTTTTAAATTAAAAAACAAGAAATAATGGATACAACAATTAATCAGAGAGTTAAGGCAATTGCAGATAAACTGTGTGATGGAAACATATCAGAGATGGCAAGAATTGTAGGTTTAAGACAACCAAGTCTTAGAGATGTCGTTACAGGTAAGTTGGTTAAGCCAGGTTTCGATGTGCTCCATAAAATTGTTGATAATTCCATATTAAATATAAATTCCGAATGGTTGCTTAAAGGAAAAGGGGAAATGCAGTTGAGTGTAAATGTTGTGCACAATCCACCTTATAGAGATGTTGGCACAAAAGCAATTCCTATTTATGATATAAATGCTACCGCCAACTTAAAAACGCTGTTTGCAAATGAAAACACACAACACGTATTGGGGGAGATAAAAATACCCAATGCACCCGACTGCGATGGAGCAATATATGTGCGGGGCGATAGCATGTACCCGTTAGTTAAAAGCGGTGATATGGTTTCTTACAAACAGTTGTATAGTATCGATAGTCTTATATCGGGCGAAATGTATGTGGTGGATTTTCATAACGAGGGTAACGATTTTCTTGTTATTAAATATGTAAAATGGGAGGAGAAAAACGCTTCACTTCGTCTTATTAGCTACAATGCGCATCATCAGGATATGATTATACCAGTGGGTGCTGTGCGGGCTATTGCGCTAATTAAAATTGTAATAAGGATTAATTCGATGTTTTAGAAGTAAGTGGTGAAAATAATTGACAACGAAGAAAAAATAACCAAGTAGAGACATGTCCTTATTCGAAATGATGATAGATGCAGCTGTAGAGACGTCCTATAGGGCGTCTTTGGTAAAAGTTAGAGCTGTCTTTTGTTTTCGCCAGACCTGCACGAATCTTTTAGTGTGGGGTTCGGAGACCAAGCAAACCGAGGGCTGCCCTTCGACTACGCTCAGGGACCAGTAGTCGAAGCCCGGAACTACACAACAGTGTTGTCATTTTCAGTTTTGCTTTCTTAACGCTCGGCAACAATAAAGTTTATATTCAATTAAATCATTACAAAGGTGGGTAAACTGCTCTGTTTGCTATAGTTGCAACGATTCACTCTATGGTATATTAAAGCTTTTTGGCAACTGTGGCTGGGATATTGTCTTTTATTGGGAAAAGATGAGGTATAATTCACTGCTTATGATTGAGACTATGAAAAAGGATTGATTTTAAATTTAGCGATTATATTGTCAAGAGCAATCTTTTGTTTTTCAGAAAGTCTACCTTTTTTATGACAGCTTTCCTTTAATGACAGTATAAAACCCTTGTCAAACTGTGGATTATCTACAGCCCAAATAAGAACTTGGTTTATTTTTGAAAAACTTGAATTTGATTCGTAACTTGTAAAATCAATAAGTTTTTGATTAATCCTCTTCTTTATTTCAAGTTGCTTTTCTGAAAGTTTTCGTTTCCGAATTATATCAGTATAAAATTTGTATTCAAAATTAGAAAGAGCCTTTTTGTTATTCAGATATTCCAAAACTTCAGAACTCATACTTTTAGTAAAATCTTCTTTCACTCTTTTTATTGATGCAAATATTTTATTTCCATCTTCAATCCCAAGAAACTTGTTTACACAGCAATTCCCAACTTCTGCTATTCTTTTATTAGTCTTGTTTTTTATAACACAAATGTTTTTTATCGGATAATGTCCACATAAACAAGATTGAAGTTCTTCTGAATAGTATGCATATTCAAAATTCCATTCCAACTTTGCACTATTCCAATATTTGGAATCACTAAGTTTTAATATTTCCTCTGTCAACTTGAAATGCATTAATCTATTTTATAATATGGTGCGAATTCTTTTATATCTCACAAACATACAAAACTCCTTATATTATAGCAAAACAAGTTGTATTTATTCATTTTTTACAAATTGGTGTATTTGGGAGCTTCTGTTTTATTTAATTTCTATAACAATTATTCGGATTTTCTCCTCTCTCAAATTTAAGTTTTATATATTTGAAGTTGCTTTGACACAAAGTCTTTAAAGTGATAATTTATCACTAAACCAAAGATTAAAGAATAAGTGAAGAAATTTAAAACAGTTAGAACAACCAAGTGGTTGGAATCCAAACTTGAATGATGGAGGGAAGAGAAGATTGCCGCAAAAGAAAAGGCAAATAGATAACACAAATCAAATCTATTGTATGTTTTCAGGGTTAACAATGTATAGTAATTTAGCTTACAGTTTGTGTAAGCTAAATTGTTTAATACCTTTGTGGTGGATATAACATTTAAAGATAAAACACTAAGAAAGATAGCAAACCACGAACGTAAAATGCAAAAAGAATTGGGCGAAAGAAGAGCAAAACTCTTTAGAAGACGATTGAGCCAATTGAGTGCAGCAAAAACACTGGAAGATGTTAGATCTTTACCAGGAAACTATCACGAACTTACAGAAAATAGAAAAGGACAATGGGCTTGCGATTTAGATCAACCCTATCGTTTGGTTTTTACACCACAAGAAAGGCCAATACCAACAAATAATGATGGTCAATACTGTTGGCTCGAGATTTCAGGAATTGAAATAATTGAAATTATCAACTACCACTAAAAACAAATAATCATGGCAAATAAAAATCAATACTTTCCGCAAACCGTTTCTCACCCTGGCGAGACCTTGGATGAAAAACTGGAAGAGATGAATATGGGACCCAAAGAGTTTGCCGTGAGAACTGCTAAACCCGAAAAAACTATTATTGCCATTATTAAAGGCGAAAGCAGCATTACCGCCGATATGGCTGTGTTATTTGAGAGTGTTACCAAAATACCTGCTCACTTTTGGTTGAATAGTCAACGTGCATTTGATGAATATGTTGCTCGCAATAAACGGGAGGAAATGATTGCTCAATCTGTAGAGTGGGCAAGAGGATTTCCTTTATCCACTATGATAAAAGAAGGATGGTTGGCTACTACTTCTTCTTCTAACATTAAAGAAAAAACTACTGCTTTGCTTTCTTTCTTTAGCTTTAGCACTCCTGAAGCTTGGCAAAACTACTATTGCAATCAGATGCTAAAAGTTGGTTTTCGTATTTCTCTGAAAAACACAAAAGCACCTTATGCTATATCAGCTTGGTTACGAAAGGGAGAACTACAAGCAACTGAAATAGAAGCACCTGCTTACTCCGAAAAAACATTTAAAGAAGTGCTACCCAAAATTAAATCTGTGATGGCAACCCATCCCTCCGATTTTTTTAGTCAACTACAACTTCTGTGTTTGGAAGCTGGTGTTAAAGTGGTGTTTACCCCTTGTTTGCCCAAAGCACCAATAAATGGTTCAACAAGATGGTTGAATGATACTCCTCTTATTCAATTGACAGATAGATACAAGAGGAACGATGTTTTTTGGTTTACTTTTTTTCACGAAGCAGGTCATATATTACTGCATGGCAAAAAGGAAATATTTCTTGAAAATATCGACTATCCAGACAAAATAACAAAGAAAGAAATTGAAGCAGATATCTTTGCTGAAAAATGGACTTTTTCAGTAGAAGAAGAAAAAGAAGTGATGGAAGCAACTCCACTGGACATTAGCAAAATTCGTAATTTTGCAAAAAAATTCAATACACATCCCGCTATTATAATTGGTCGTTTTCAGCACAATAAATTATTACCTTTCTCAGTTGGTAGAGAGTTAATTGTGCCGATTAAAATTGAACATGAAATAGAAAACTAAACAATGTCAAAAGAATTTTCAACAATTAGGGATGTGAATGAAGTGCTGTCATATTTTGGAGCATGGTTAATAACTGTCATTCCGGAGAAATCTGTATAATTATTTTACAATTCGCTTTCAGGTATTTACAAGACTTTGACAGGCACTTTTCAAATAGCAACTTATCGCAAAAACAAATAAAGGCTTTACTAAATTACACTGCAAGTGAATAAGTGATTAGTTTGAAATATTGAAAAGCATATTCAGCAAATCTTTCTTGAAAGATAAAAACTAAAGGAAAATACGACAAAAATAGAAGAATTGTAAAAAGCGGATCTGAAAATATTGAAATGAATCCAGATAAAAAAATGTTTATTTTTCAATTTGATTAAAAATCCAGTTAATCCAACTTGAAATTGTAGAAGACCTTCGATAAAAAGTCGAATCAGCAAAACTATACAAATCAGTTTTTTTTAATATTTCGGCAATTGTATTATTATCTGGTTGTACAGTGTTTTCAAAATAAGATTTCATCACAAGATTAAACACTTTATAAGACAGAATTAATTTAATAAATTCAATTTGTCTGATATTAATATTCAACTTGAAAATTCTTTCACCTAATTCAGTTAAGAAATAGGTAACTTCCCCACTCTTGCGAGATTTGGAAATGAGTCCTAAGTATCTTCCAGCGTCTGTATAATAATTAGTTTGTCTTACATTAAAATCATAGTTCAATGTAATTTCTTCGCGAGTAAGTGAGCCAGTTTCAGCAAGCAATTCACAAATATTTATCACCCTATCAAACGAATCTGCTTGTGGAAATGTTATATTAGGCTCTTTTGTAATTTTAGTTTCGTATGTAATTTTTTTAATTAATTCTCTATTTATTGTACCATCACGAATTATATATTTTTTTTCACTTTTTAATATGAGTGAATTATAATGATTTGGGTCTTCAAATACATATTCTCTAAAATGGAATATTCCATTTGAATAAGTAAGAAAAATAGGTTTGACTTTTTTATTTATTTTATCATTCCATAATTTGTAAGGATAAAATATTTGTCGAATTAAAAAATCTTTTGAAATTGAGTTTTTAGCTTCAATCAAACTTAATGTGTTTATACCTTCATATCCACCATCGATTTCAATTTGACTGTTATTTACAGTAATTTTTAAATTGGAATTTTGTGTTTTGATTTTAAAATCAAAACTTGATGAGCTCATTCTACCACTTACTGTCGGTTTAATTTGCTCATCTTGTATAAAGTCTTCTAAAATTCCAGTAACAAATGCACAGTTTAAAGCTGTAGATTCACTTGTAATATTATCGTGTTTTATGCTTTCTAAATAATTTGGAAAATCAACTTTAATTGGTGTTGGATTATTGCTTTCAAATTCTTTGAAAGTGTCAAAGTCAGATATTATATAACTGCCTCTTGAAACGGGTAATATTGATAATTTATTATCTGAAAAGATTTTGGGTAACTGTGTTTTAAAATCAAATTTTGTCATTAAACGAGCTTGACGAAATTCATTTATTTGTTTTGATGTAATTTCATAAAAGCCGTTTTTCAATACTTTATCTAAAATATTGTACTTTGGAAAAAGACTATTCCAAGCAGTATCATTTAATGTGTCATTCATAATTTCTAATTAAAACTTCATTTACTTCTCCGCGTTTATTTGCATTTGAATTGATTGACCTATTAGCCTTTACAAAAGTTATATCGTACTCCGAATATATATCTAGAATTAAACTTGTAGCTGAATTTGAAAGTAAAAATTTTACTCCCATATTATCAAGTCTTCTACAAAGGTCTCTTAATTTAACTTGTTCAGTTTCATCAAAACCACCTTGGACATATCCAGTAAAGTTTGAACTTTTTGAAATTGGGTCATAAGGGGGATCAAAATACACAAAAGCACCCTCACTTATATTTCTGACAGCTCTGTCATATGATTCATTGAGAATGGCAATCTCATTTAAATTAAGATATTTACTAACTGCTCGGATTGTTATATCATTTACAATTTTAGGGTTTTTATAGCCTCCAAATGGTGTGTTGAATTCTCCTGAATTATTTACTCTATATAAACCATTATAGCAAGTTTTATTTAAGTATATAACCCGAGAAGCTTTCTTTATGTCAGACAATTTCTCATATCCATCTTGACGGTCTAAACTACGTATATTATAAAAATAATCAGCTGTGTTAAGATGAGTTTTTAAATCTTCAATTAATTCTTCTGGATTGATTTTTATTACATTATAGGTATTAATCAGTTCAGGGTTTAAGTCATTAATGACTGCTTTTTTTGGTTGAATTTCAAATAAAACGGCACCTCCACCTACAAAAGGTTCATAATAAAATGAATATGTTTTTGGTATAAGTTCTTTAATAGTAGGCATTAATTGCCTCTTGCCTCCCACCCACTTCAAGAACGGTGCTACTAATTTATTTTTTTTCATCAAGTTGTATAATAAAAATATAAAATAAACAGAGTTTTTACTGTTTTATGATGATATCTTTTTTTTTACGAATATATGAAATTAATTTTATCATATACTACAAAAGTGCAATTTATGTTTATAGTTCGGTTTATATGGATATAAATGATTATGGTTCTCATAAGATTTCAAGTTCATTAAACAGTAAAACTATTCTCTTTTTTTTTAAGAGTTTTCCAAACAAGAAGACTATCGGAATTTAACTTATTGCTTTTTTTATACAAAGAGATACCTCCAATAAAAAGTGAATGGTCAAAAATAAGAACATCAAATTAATCTTTTGTTTAGTGGATTTCTTGTAGCGAATATTTTCTAAAAGTCCATTAATTCTGAAAGCGTAATTTTGAGTGTCATAGAAATTAACTCAAGATTCTTTAATGAGGGATTTCTTTCTCCTCTTTCTAACATACCAATATAATTTCTATGCAATCCACTTCTAATAGCGAATTCTTGTTGAGTCAGATTCTCTTTTTTTCTCAATTCTTTTAAATGTTGACCAAACCTTTCTAAAACACCTTGCATAAAAGACACTTATTGTGTTCAATATTCGTTTTTAATTTTTATCTTTGTAAAGGTAACAATTAAAAAAGGAATTTATGAAATTTGATTATTATAGAAAGTATTTTATCGAAGAAAAATTATACCTTTGGTAAAATTGTTAGTAAAAGCTGATAGCAGTCAGCTGTGGGGCTATATGGGTTTAAAAGTTATTGACCCGATGATTGTTTTCAACCAAAATGCTCTTATAAGATGGACCGATGTAGAGGAAGGATTCAATGAAAAGATGACTGTTTGTAGCGTAGACGAGTTTAGTACTAATTTTATTTTCAGGAATGATTAAACCTTATTTTAAATCGGAAGATAAAAAATTCACCCTTCTTCATGGGGACACAATGGAACTTCTACCCAAGTTTGACCACAAATTTGATATGATTTTTGCCGACCCACCATACTTTTTGTCAAACAATGGATTCTCTATTCAAAGTGGTAAAGTTGTGAGTGTAAATAAAGGTAAGTGGGATAAATCTGAGGGATTTCAGTTTGTAAATGATTTTAATCGTATATGGTTGAAGTTGGTAAGGGATAAAATGAAAGAAGATGCGACTATATGGATAAGTGGCACAATGCACAATATATTTAGTGTTGGGCAGATTCTTACAGAACTTGATTTTAGGATATTGAATATTATAACTTGGGAAAAATCAAATCCCCCTCCCAATCTTTCTTGTAGGTTTTTTACTCATTCAACAGAGCAGATAATCTGGGCAAGAAAGAATGAAAAAGTTCCTCATTATTTCAACTATGAGTTAATGAAGAAACTTAATGAAAACAAACAAATGAAAGATGTTTGGAAACTTCCAGCAATAGCTCCTTGGGAAAAGAGTTGTAAGAAACATCCTACGCAAAAACCACTTTCGGTACTAACTCGTTTAATTTTGGCTTCCACCAAACAAAATGCCTGGATTTTAGATCCTTTTGCAGGTAGTAGTACAACAGGAGTAGCAGCTAATTTATCCAACAGACTCTTTTTGGGTATTGACCAAGAAGAAGAATTTTTAGAGATAAGTAAAAATAGAAAATTAGAAATTGATAATCCGCTTATAGCTGCTAAATATCGTCAAAAACTTCAAGGATTTAATAAGCAAAATCAATTAGACTTATTTTTGGCTAATGAACCAGAATCTGAGTATAAAGTTGAATTGAATTTATAAAATAATTATGAAAATCACTTCATAATAACCATGTTTAATATAACAAATAACACACCATGACATTAAAAGAAGCTACACTGAAAAGTCTTGATGATATAAAAGGGCTTGTCAACTATAGGCAAGTTTACAACCACATTATCGAAAAAGGATACTTTGATTTTAGAGAAGGTAAAACTCCTGATCAAACAGTATCAGCTACACTTGGTGGCTTTATAAGAAATGAAGATACAAGAGTAAAAAGAGTGAAGGATGAGAGTGGTATCTACGTCTATTACCTTACTAAAGATGAACCAGAAATGGATTTTGAAGCTATAGAAGCACCTGAGCCTATTTCTAGTGAAGCATTGCCAGTGAAAATTGGTGGAATAAAATCAAAAACTTACCAAGAACGTGACTTACATATACTGTTAAGCAGCTATCTGAAAAACACAAAAGTATATTCAAAAACTATATTCCATGAATTATCGAAATTTGGAAAAGACAACAATCAGATATGGACACATCCTGATATGGTGGGGATAAAGTTTTTGAAATTGCAGAACAAGACGAGTCAAAAATTTTTGAAATCTATAAATAGCATTGATACATTTAAGATAACGTCTTATGAAATCAAAAAGGAGATTAACTCTGACGCGGAATTAAAGAAAGCATACTTTCAAGCTGTTTCTAATTCAAGCTGGGCAAACTATGGTTATTTGGTCGCATTGGAGATAAGCGATAGCCTTTCTGATGAAATGGAACGATTGAATCAATCATTTGGAATTGGAATCATTGAATTGAATGCCAATCCTTATCAAAGCAAGATCCTCTATCCATCACGCTTTAGAGAACTCGATTTTAAAACCATAGATAAGCTTTGTAAAATAAATAATGAGTTTGAACAGTTTATTGAACAGGTGGACAAACTGATGACTGCAAGTGATCGTTATTTTAAGTCAACAGAAAAAGAGTTAAATGAGTTTTGTGACAGTTACTTTGAAAATGATACCGAAGTAGAGGAGTATTGTAGGGAGAAGAATATTCCGAGTGGTGAGGAAGAAATAGAGTGAGGTTGGAATATTTGTTAGTTTTATAAAGACAATAAATTTTATTTGTCAACCAGCCATGACCACCTACAAAATAGAAATACAAGAGCATCTATCAAGAGTAATAGAGATAGAAGCACCTTCAGCGGAAGCAGCTATAGACAAAGTGAGAGCGATGTACAGGGCTGAGGAGATTGTGCTGGATGGGGATGATTGTGTGGCGACAGAAATAGAAGAGTTTACAGATTAATATTAGACATGCATAACTTAATAGATTGAGGATGAAGTAAAGAGAAATATATTAAAATAATTCAGGCATTCAACCTCTTTCTTGTCGCAAATATATGCTATACTTGCAACAAGAAATAGCAAATACTAAGCGAGGAGGGGTTCGCTCTTATTTGGTGAGTAAATGAAACAATTTGTGCTAATAATTATAATCAAACAAGCATTATATCCAAACCCAAAAAACCAAAGAAAACAGCCTCTACCTCCCCATTAAACAGGTCTATTTTGATGCCATACTGAATGGAACAAAAGACAAGGAGTCTTGTCCTGAAATAGGTTGACATTTTTGACGTAAAAATCATGTCAAAATATCAAGGGTAATTATTCGGAGATTTATAAAATCAATCAATTAGTCGTTATTATTGAACATGCCACCATTCAATAACAAATAAGCTAATAAGGTGGGTGTAGTTGGTATATGCTTAGTTACTAAGGTTGAAAATTGTGAATACAAATAAGGTTTTTTTATAGAAGATATAAAGTAGCACAGACAAATAGCTGCCTGAAAGAGGGGAGGCACAAGTCAGAGACTTGCGCCAGCGAAGATTCCACACTTATTCTATGCTAGGCTTTCGAGAGCCCTCAGATTGCTTCTTGAATTTATTACCCAACCCTTACTGGTTGGGCTGAATTATATCGAGCCTTCAGCCCTTAACCCATAGTCCCTTAACTTTATGACATTGGACTTTCGCCAGCGAACGGTGGAATGTTGTGGGTAGAGACGGCGATTTATCGCGTCTCTCTGGTATATAACTATCGCATCTCATTATTGTATATCTATTGGGTCTCTCTGGTGTATATTTATCGCATCTCCCTAGTGTAGGTATAAGGCGACGACTTATTATATCGCATCTCGCTGATGAAGTGGAGATATGACCTTTGAGAGCAATATGTTGATACATTTGGTGACCTATTTGATAATATTAGGGGTATATATAAAGGATAGAAAATAAAATAAAAGACGCTGTTTAACCTTGTTAATAATGTTGGCTATTTTGTATCTTTGTTTGCATGAATATTCTATTTATCACTTGCTCCAATTGAGACGAGGGAACAACAAAGGGATATCTAACTTCATAAAATCTTCATTTTTTTTTAAAGATGGCACTCATATACGGACAAATAGATTCTTTGAAACAGATACGTAATAGATTGGACTCGAAAGGTATTGATAGATTTAACTCACTGAATGATTTTGATGCTTTTCTTGAAAATTACGAATCGGAGAAAACTGCTATATATGAATTCTACGAGAAGGAGTTGGACACTGAAATATTTCTATTGGAAGATGATATAAAGTACAACAATGCATTTATTGATAAGACTAAGGATGAGGGTAGGAGGGTGCTGAAAGAGAAGATTGATAAGCAACTCTGTATTGTGGATAAATATAAAGAGGTGGAAAGCGAGTCGTTATTTAGAAAAACACTTGTATGGTTATTAAGTAGATATATTGATGCTAAAATAACAAGAATTACGATAAAAGATAAACTGAAATTGAGTAATTCGATTAAAAAAATTGAGAGACAGGTAGAAAAAGATAAGCAGTTGCTTGATGAATATATTTCGAATAAGAGCATAGAGGTTGCGCGAAGGAGTAGTGATAAAATTGAAAAGATTGCATTTATAAGAAATGTTGTTCTTGACCTTAAACCCTTTATTGCTGGTGCTATTGGTGAGAATTTGGTTGTGAATGAGATAAAGAAACTATCGGATGATTATGTTCTGATCAATGATTATTCGTTACGCTTCAATCCTCCTATTTATAATAGAAAGAAAAATGATAGAATCTTTTCGATTCAGATTGATCATTTGCTAATATCAAAGGCAGGAATATTTATATTGGAGACTAAAAATTGGAGTAGGAAGTCGATACAATCATTAGATATGAGGTCGCCAATTGAACAAGTGCGAAGGTGTGGATATGCACTCTATGTGTTATTAAACTCTGGGAATAGTGGCTCAAATATTAAATTAGGCAGTCACCATTGGGGAAGGAGAGATATACCTGTACGAAGTGTTGTGGTGATGATAAATGAAAAGCCAAATGAGGAGTTTATGCATGTAAAGGTGAAATTGTTGAATGAGCTGAACGGCTATGTTGAGTTCTTTGATCCTATATTTAGCGACAGTGAATTTGATGAAATATCAAAAGGAGTAATCGATTTATATAATAGCGAATATAGGAATCAAAGAATTAATACTTAAGGCTCTATTCCTAGATACTTGGGGGGGTGTATTTGTGTTGGGGAAAAAGAATGCACAATATATCCACAAACTAAACAAAGAAGCAAAGCTATTTGGGCGTTTGAAAGCTCTTGAACATCCAAGATACATTCAGCTATACAAGTTTAAAGAAAAACAGGTTTATAGTGACAAATACATATTAACGTTGAATGATTTGTTGTAGCAATTTAAATTTATAAATGTGGTAATTTAATGAAAAAAGTAAAACATGCAATTCAAGATGATTACGATGATAGTTATTCTTGGTGTTATGGATGTGGACGGTTAAATGAAGATGGTTTACACTTAAGAACGGGTTGGGACGATGATAATGAAGGTAAAACGATCACAATCTATCAACCCAGAAAAGAACATAAAGCCATTCCAGGATTCATTTATGGTGGTCTTATTGCATCATTATTAGATTGTCATGGTACTGGATCTGCCTCAATTTTTCTTCATAGAAAAAATGGTTATGAACCAGGAGATGGCAAAGATGCGCCAAGATTTGTAACCGCAAGTTTACAAGTAAATTTCTTAAAGCCGACTCCGGAAGGTGTTCCGTTAAGAGCAATTGGAATTGTGGAAGAAATTCACCCTAAAAAGTTTTGTGTGACTACTGAGGTTTATGCAGGTGAAAAAGTAGTTGTTACTGGTGTAGTTATAGCCGTAGTTATGCCTGATACATTTATTGAAAATATAAAGTAAGGTATTACAAAACGAATTATAAGTAAAATAGACTGTGAACTTGACTTTGTCAAAACTTCACTGGCATTTTCCTTACTTTTTTCAGACTGTATGCCAATTATTATGATTATTCTTTTCTGTATGAAGCTTTGAAAGAATAAATAGTTATGACTTCTCTCTGTTGTATATCTATCGCATCTCTTTGGTGTGAATTTATCGCTTATCCTTGTTGTATGTTATACAAATTAAAAATAGGGGGTTGTTATAATGGATAAATGATTTTACATGAAAAATAGGTGCAAAGTATTTACGCTGATCTTTAATCCTCTTTTATATAATAGCCGCGTAATTGTTTGAAATTGGCAACTTGTTTGGGGTAAAATGGCAACTTTGTTTGTTGTTTGGTTGTTATCTTTTTTATAGCTAATCATATAAGATATATGAGATTAAAACTGTATATTTGTGATTAGTAAATATTGTGTTAATTTTTAAAATAGATATAAATGACAAAGAAAAAAATATTAGTAACTGGAGGGACAGGATATATAGGTTCGCACACAGTTGTAGAGTTACAAAATGCAGGTTACGAAGTGGTAATTGTGGACAATTTATCAAATTCGAACGCAGAAGTTCTTGAGGGGATAACCAATATTACTGGTATTAGACCTAAGTTTGAAAAAATAGATTGCAATGATCTTCCTGCACTAACAGCTTTGTTTAAAAGACACCGACACATTGATGGTATAATTCATTTTGCAGCAAGCAAAGCTGTGGGCGAATCGGTGCAAAAGCCTTTAATGTATTATAAAAACAACTTGGTTTCTCTTATCAACTTATTGGAACTAATGCCACAGTTTGATGTATCGAGTATTGTTTTTTCTTCTTCATGTACGGTATACGGTGAACCAGATGAAAATCCGATAGATGAAAATGCTCCTATTAAACCTGCAACATCTCCTTACGGAAATACAAAGCAGATAAACGAAGAGATTATCAAAGATTATGTTCATTCTGGCGTTCCAGTAAATAGTATTATTCTACGTTATTTTAACCCCATTGGTTCTCATCCTTCTGCAGAAATTGGGGAGCTGCCTATTGGTGTGCCTCAAAACTTAGTGCCATATATAACTCAAACAGGGATGAAAGTGCGCAAACAATTGAGTGTGTTTGGCGATGATTATGATACTCCTGACGGCTCTTGTATACGCGATTTTATAAATGTTGTAGACCTCGCCAAAGCCCATGTTATTGCAGTTGAGCGTTTATTAAAAAAGAAAACTAAGGAGAATGTAGAGATTTTTAACTTGGGAACAGGAAATGGTGTTTCTGTTTTAGAACTGATTGATGTTTTCGAAAAAGTAACGGGCGAAAAACTGAACTACAAAATAGTGGGTAGACGCGAAGGCGATATTGAGAAAATATGGGCCAACCCTGATAGAGCTAACAATGTGTTGGGCTGGAAAGCTGAAGAAACCATTGAGGATACCATGGCTTCTGCTTGGAAATGGCAACAGAAACTACGTAAAAGGGGGTAATGTAAAGCTATTTTTTTTATATTAATATAAGAGTTCACTCCGAAAAACCCT
>JAQVZQ010000262.1 GCA_028708095.1 Dysgonamonadaceae bacterium | reverse complement strand
CGCCCAAGCCAGATAAGAAAAAAACAGGACGATGGACTGTACCCAATTCATTTCAAACAGCTCCACGCCCATGTTTCCCATCTGTGCAAAAAAATCGGCAAGAAAGCCGACCACCTGTCCGTAGAGCCATTCAATGATCTGATCCATCACGGTTCCAAGGACAAAATCCCATATAAACATTTGATATTCACCTCCTTCAACACGTAAAAATCTCCTTTACAGATTTCGAGCAGTGAGTAATACTTGAGAACAGTTCAAAACAACTTGACAATCAGCTCCTTCAGAGTTTCAATACCACACAACGGTGGCCACCGAAATAATTTTAGGAGGTCAATTGCGTGGCAGATTACAGAAAAATGTACGATTCTCTGTTCAACGATGTGACGGATGCCATTTCGTTGCTTCAGCGTGCGCAGCAAAAAACGGAGGAGCTTTTTATCTCTGGTGACGATGGCGTTGTGCTTGAGCTTGGAAAAGAGTCGGGGTCGGAAAAGGAGAAAGAGTAGAAATTATTTTAGGAAAACAAGGGGAGCGACTCGTCCGCTCTCTTTGTTTATCATGCGTGATAGCATCAATGGTTTTCATTTTTTTGTTTGACATTTTATCATCCTCCTTCGGTTCCTACGAATTGGTTAGTATTTCAATCCCCTATACTATAGTTATGGAGCTTTTTTAGCGGAACATATCATATCCGCCACAATAAAAAACTTCATCGCATACAATACTTTCTTGATGACTTTACAGCCTTTTGTGTACTTCACTGCGGGGAAAGGGTTTGATTAAAGCATTTCTGTTGATTGTGTAAGAGCATCTATGCAAAAAGCACTGGCTTACCTTTTTGAGGTGAACCGGTGCTTTGGACATCGTATTAAGCTCAGAGTATAAAAAATGATGGACAGCTAATCTGTAATCGATTGAAGCCGCCCGTCATCTTTTTCAAATATTTCGAGTGCGTATTTTGCTTCCATCCGGAAGCCGTCTATAAACCGTTCCTCGGTCATGCTGGAAATCAAATCGCTTTGGTGGTTAAGTAATCTTGAAATCTTTCCTTTTGTTGCTGACCCGGCATTGCTTCGATTTCTTCTTCAAGTCCGGTAAGCCGGTGTTGATGTTTTTGAAATTCACTGCTGGGAGCAACACTCTTTTCTACAGGGATTAGGCTGCCACGGTAAAGCTTACGAAACATTTTTTCTTTCTGCATTATCTCCATTGCCTTTAGCAACACAAGATACCACAGCTTGGAGGGGAAAGCTATTCAAATACTGTAATATTATTGTGAATAACGCAATGATTTTATTGTATTGTGCGTTTGAGCGTGGTATAATAAATCGGATATATGGTATCAAGAGGAGATTTTTATGAACTTAGAATGGATGACCCCAGAAGAAGCAGGCCTTAAATGGGGTATTAAAGCTCGGCGTGTTCAACATCTTTGCTCAGATAATAGGGTTGTTGGAGCAGTTCGTATGGGTAGAATGTGGCTTATCCCACAAAATGCCTCTAAACCTATTGATGGTAGAACCAAAGAAGCAAAGAAACAAAAAGATTCAACGTAAATTAATTTAGATAGAAATTGATGAAGAGAGGTAGCGAAATGAGTAAAACCGTTAATAATACAACAGTGAAAGCACCCAGGTTAATTTCTCTTTTTTCTGGATGTGGAGGCCTCGACCTCGGTTTTAAAAACGCAGGATTCGATCTTGTGTGGGCAAATGATTTTGATTCAGATGCACAAGCAGTATATTCATTAAACTTAGGCGAAATAGATAGGAGAGATATCTTAAGTGTTGGTGAGGACGAAATCCCTGATGGAGATATATTAACAGCTGGTTTTCCGTGTCAACCTTTTTCTAATGCCGGTAATAGAAAAGGTGTACATGATTCAAGGGGCATGCTGTACAAGGAATGCCTAAGGATAATACGAAATAAGATGCCCAAAGTAATAGTTTTCGAAAATGTTAGGGGCCTTCTTTCCACAAAATATGTTGATGGAAGAAACTTAGCAGATGTCATTGTTGAAGACCTATCCACAATGAATGATGTTGGATACGATGTTGTCCATAGGTTACTTAATGCTTCTGACTATGGAGTCCCGCAAAATCGACATAGAGTGTTTTTTATTGGTGTTAGAAAAGATTTAGAAATTAGTTTTAAATTTCCCCCAAAGATTCCGAAACACAATTTAACCTTAGGAAATATCTTGAATATTCCTTCTAATGTTCCCAATCAAGTTGACTGGGCTTTCTCACCACAAGCCATGGATATGGTTACCCATATCCCCGAGGGAGGTTCCTGGAAGGATGTTCCTTACGAACATTTAGCACCCCGATTTAAAAAGATCCGTGATAATATGAAAAAGTATCGTTCTCCTAATTTTTACAGGAGATTTTCAAGAAATGAAATATGTGGAACAATTACAGCATCTGCACAGCCAGAAAACTGTGGCATAATTCATCCTACTCAAAATCGTAGATTTTCGATACGTGAAATTGCAAGAATTCAAACTTTCCCGGATACTTTTCAATTCATTGATGACTCTGCAAAAGACATTACCGCCATGTACAAAGTTATCGGAAATGCTGTGCCTGTGCAGTTGGCAAATATAATTGCTACGGCTATCATGGATCAAGTGTTTGAAGGAGACTGTTGTCAATGAATACAGATAAAGCATACATATTAGGGTTAGTTATAGGCGGCGGAATCTGGGGTAATGCTGAAGATGTTTTTCGAATAAGGCTTCCATATAGACAATGGGGGTCTTACGAGCAGAATCCACAAAGGGCAGGTCAAATATCCAGGGATATCATGTCAGTTGTTAGTCCGATGTTTAGGAGTATATACAACATATCTGTGAGTTTTGAAGCTACAAATAGCGAGTGGAACATCTTATGTGAAGGTGATATGACGGATTTAATATCTGACTTATCTTCCCATGGAATTAGTTGCGATGGTGAGTTGCGGGAAACATCCCATCTAAAAAACATTGTCGCCGCTTTGGTAGATGATAATTTAAAAAGAAGATTTATCGCCGGATTGGCTGATACTATCGGCAGCACGGCTAAATCACACAGAAGGTTTACTGACGAAATACAAATACTATCCTTTGAGATAAAAGGATTTAATTTTGCTTTTGTTTGCGATTTGTGCAGATTACTACATAGTGTAAAATGTTATCCGGATCAAGTTTTATGGAATCATCCTAATTTTCATTCTGCAAGTAACCCATACTACAAACAATGGAAAAAAGGATTTAAACTTCGAATTCAACTTGACCAATATGCAAGATTTGGAGCTTTTGCTTTTAGAACAAAGGCAGAATCTTCGCAAGAAAATCGAAGACTACAGCAAGAAGTACATGACGCTGTTCCATGTCCTGAAAGGGAACTCAGTGTAAAAGCATCCTGCGTGCATTTGGCGGAAAATGATATGTGTCTTCCTGAATGCATACGAGGCGGACATTATTTGCATAATCGGCATGTATGTGCTGTCATGGGGTGTGAGCACGCTCCGTATGACAAAGTTTCTGAGTTATTCGCACATGCTGGGGATTTAGTAAATCCTTTTCCAATACTTTACAAAGATGAACATCCTTTTATTGAGGATAGGATTACTAACACCACCATATTTGCAAACAGAAAATATACAACCTTGCTGCATTCTGTCTCAGATTTAATATATAAATTTGAGGAAAATAATAGGCAGTTGCTATTTGGAAATACACAGGATAAAGGATATCCAATTAGTGAAATAATGCAAGCCATTGCTTATATAATTGCAGATGAAAATGAATTAAATGGGAAACGTCCAAAAGGAAATTTCTTAGCTTTAGTAAAGCGGCATATCGCTGCAAACCCTACCCTCTCTATAGAGTTTCGTGTTCCAGAGTTATTAACACCGCTTGTTATATACGGAAACAACCGTGGTGCTTTAGTAGGTGCAAATAACCCAAAGGTATATAATAGTTTGGTTCAGTTTGATAAAGACAATTCTTATAAATTTAGCTTGCGTCAAGTTACTGAGGAGGACTTGCAAAATGGTTAAACGGAACGAAGTGTCTTATTATCCTGAAATACAGAAATTTATTGAAATACAATTAAAAAGCAACTTTGCCGCAAGCAATAAACGTGAACTGCATGTCTTTTGGGGAATTGGTGAGTTAAAATCAAATATGCAACGTATCATTAAAGAACACCCCATAGAATGTGAATGTGCTGCACAGTTTGCGAATCGTGTTCCACCCCTAAATTTAGACATATTTGCTTTGATAACTGATGGAGAGAAATTTGAACTTTTAGTTTTAGAAATTAAGTTAGTTAAAAGCGCTGGATTAAGCGAATGGTCTCAATTAGTCGGGTATTGTCTTGTGTCTGGTGCCAAATATGGCTTACTGCTGAATATCGATAATGGCGGGAGTTCAAGATTACATCATTTGCTACAGACAGAACGGCATATATCAAATATCAAAACTACAATCGGTGAAGAACAGCAAGAACACCTGCTTGGTTTTATGCAATGGAATAGTCTAACACACAACTTTGAATATAGCAATTTAGGTGCTATCAAATCAATATCTAATTTAAGCAATCAAATTGCACTTGGTTTCAAAAGTGAGTAGTGCGAACCTCTATAGTAAATAGATTTATAATATCAAAAAGGTGAGCAACTTCGCCAATTATGGCTTGGTTGCCCACCTTTTATTTCACCATCATATTCCGAGTATCTGCCAGATATAAAGCGGCGCTGTCAGTGTAAACACCAAGCAAGCGAACAGGATGGCTGGCGCCGCCCATTCAAACTGTCCGTGCTTCCTATAGTCGAAGTACGCCATTCCGAGTTTCGCAAAGAAGAATACCGCAAGAATCAGGTCAATGGCGGGGAACACCACCTTATTGACAACGGTCTTGATCTGCCCCGAGGCATCTCGCCAAGTGCCCTC
>JAQVZQ010000261.1 GCA_028708095.1 Dysgonamonadaceae bacterium | reverse complement strand
CTTTAAATACATCATTGTCATCAAATTGATTAAGAACAACGCTTCCAATATTAGGATTACCTTGAAAGCCCGCAGCCATATCTAGATTCAATGTTTCTTTTGAGAAAAGCATATCCATTAAAGCTTGATTTTCTTTACTCATGGTACTTCTACCTATGAAGTCATCAAACTTTTGAGTGTTATCATTAAGTTGTAGAAAAAGCTCATTATTCAACAAATTAATCTTTGTATTAAAAAATCCCTTTTTCGTTTCTGCTATTTTATTTACTTCAATATAATTATCAATCAAAAGTTTTGTGCGTGACAAGTCTTTATTAGATAAATCGCGGTCTATTATTATTGGTACTATTGTGTCTACACCACACTCTATTCCTGCGGCTAAAAGCATAGTGAGAGATTTTAATACACGTGCACCTGTACCACCAATACCAAATACATATAGTTTGCTCATATTTGTAAGATTTAAAATTTATATTCTTTATTTTATAAGAAGGGTGAACGCTTAGAGTTTCTACTCCACCATTTAATGATCATGGAAAAAAGAACAAAAGCAAGTACTGCAAGTATTGCATTGGCTATGCCAAACTGCCAACAATTACCAGTTGTCAATCTTTCAGTGCCACTTACACCATATATATACCCCTCGTCTGTAGTTTCAATATCAGCATGAGTGAAACATGCAGGAATTACTCCACTATAAAGTTTTGAATATACATATCCGAATCCAACAATTAAATTAATGATTGCATTAATTAATAACATAATTAACCAATGCCACCATCTATTGAATCGTGGATGATTAATTACATAGTAATATACAACTGCAATAAATAAGGAAATGAAAATCATTACCAATCCTATTGTTATGAAATGGTCGGGACCTACAAAGGCACCGTCGCAATTATCTCCTTTAAGGTAATCGTACAAATGAATGCTGTAGATATTATAAAACCAGCTGTAAATAATTTTAAATATGTCCATGATAATAAGTTGAGATTATAAATTAATATTGAGATTTATTTCTGATAGCACATCGTTATTGTAGTTGAATGCAGAATATATTCCATCAACAAGTTGTTTTAAACCATAAGTCTTTTCCATCATTCCTTCTGAGTTGATATGAGTACATGAATCATCGCTGTATTGATCTATCCAATTAGGAATAATGTTCATAAGTTGAATTGAAAGCTTTGTAGGTGAGATATATTTGGCAGAAGTTGTTATTCTGATTTCATGTGTATATTGAGGCATTTTCTTTTTTGAAACCTCAATGTTGTAATTTGGAATATTAATGAAATAATTCTGAGGATTTGTCAAATAAGTATCATCTACCAAAAGCGATGAAAAGTCAACGGCAACGGTAAAACTAAGTTTACCTGATTCATTGTCAGGTTTTGCTTTATTAATTCCTGTGCGGCTTATTCTGTTAAAACTACCAATCGGCAAACTTGTTTGAATAGCATAGGATATATTATCCTTGCTATTTTTACATATAGTGAAAGCATTTACCAATTTACCTTAAATTCAGCGATGTTCTCTTTTGTTCCAATTATCCATATAAAATAGGGGCGATCATCGTTGATAATAGTTTTATTATCCTCACAATCATAATATGTTCCTTTAAAGTTTGATATCATACGATACACTACAAATGCCAAATCACGAGTCTTGACTTTTTCATGTAGCTTAAGAGTAATACAATCTTTTTCAGCTCCAATATAATTCATTGCATTAACTCCTTTACCAGGTGAAAAAATACAATCAGACACCATGATGGACACATTATTGTCGTCAACAGTAGAGGTTATAGAATCAAACAACTGACACATATCTGTTGAACCTAAGTTTCCTTGAAACTGATTAGTTCTAGTTATCTCTTTAATGAAAGTAGGTATTTCGACATCTCTATAGAATATATCACTGTTTATATAGTACATGTTTAAACTGTCAGTATATCCTGTAACTGTCATTTGTGTTAGTAAACTACTAAGTGAACGATCAAAGTCATTCCCGCTTCCATCAGTAACATATCCAAACATACTGCCAGAGTTTTCAACATAAAAGTTAATCACAGGTTTGTTCTCAGGTGTTGCTATTGGAGCACTAGCAGGAGCACCAGTTTTATTTCCACCTCCACACCCCAAAAAAAATAACGAAAGCATAAATAGAATAAAAATATTTTTTTTCATGTTAATAATGTTAGAACGAAAAACTTAGGACATCTTTTTTATTTAATATTAGGATGCTTAAGTAGTTGTGTATTAATATAATTAGATGCAGTATTTTTATGAAAACAAATGTTGTGTTTCTAAATTAGAAATAAAAGAGCAATATACAAATTAATGTTATAATTATGATGATATATTATTTATTTGTATATCAGTTTAAAGAAATACATTTAAAGTTTAAGAAGTGTTGTTGCTTGAATTTAGGAGTATTTGAAATATAATATTTAAGCTTCTAGTGTGTGCATTTGTTGAATGTGTAATAACTGTGTTCTTATCTCAATTGTTTGTATTAAACAATGATGTCATCACTATGGCTCATCTTTTCTATCAATTTCCGCAACAAACTATCACCCACAAAAAAAAACGCCCCCAATGTTTTACCATCAAAGTCGCTTTCCTATTAATTGCTTGTTATAAATATGTTACAACATCATCCAAGAGGATTAATCATCTACACCAATAAAATCACCATTTATTGCAAAATATAGTTCAACACCATTATTAAGTTCAATTTCTTGCTTTAAACCTTCAAGCTCCCAGCCAACAATGTAATTGTCTGGATAGTGTGTTGAAATGTAGTCTAGTATTTTTGCGTCAAAAAGAGTGTCGGGAAGTTTTGTTTTTGATTCAATTTTGATTAATTCTTGATTGCTATTAAATTTCAATTCAATGTCTCCCTCCAACTTAACTTTATAAGTTTTGGTATCACCATAAATAACTTCTTCTATTTTCTTTATTTTATTGTTAGGGAACACCTCTTTAACTAATGCCGCAATATCTTTTGGTATTTCGTTTGCATACTCATCATCGTTTTTATCACAACTCGTTAAAAGCACTGTTGCTAAAAACATAACACTTAGAAATTTGATAGCTTTCATGTTTTTTTATTTTTAATTGATAGTTCTTGTAAAGTAATATCTGTATTACATTTACTTCTTTTTTAATTTGCACGAAAATCGGTTCTACATCTGTTCTCCAATTTTCACTTTCACTTCAACATGATAACCCATACTATTGTTTCCGAGTTTTATCTATGATAGTGATCAGCAACATTCTTTAAGAAAGGTAAGAGATGAAGTAAATTTTTAGAGACAATAAAAAAATGCCCAACTATTCGTCGGGCACTTTCCATATTTTAAACGTATATATAATACACTTTACAAACTATCCCCAAAATCCTCTTTAAATTTAGCCATCATCTTTTCTGGCCAATCACCAATTGGTGCTAATCCGCCCATAAAGAAACGAAGCACCGGTGGTTCGTAAACAAATTTCAATCCACCAATAAGTTCTCTGTTGTCATATAGCCAGTTTAGGCGATCTTCAACATATTTTATTTGAGAAAGTGTGAATACACGTCTTGGTACTGCCAGACGAAGCAATTCCATATCTGAATAGGTTTCATTGCCATACTCGTCACGCTGATTAGAAACCGAGCCACGCTCCATGCCACGAACACCCGAAATAAGGAACAGTGCAGCAGCCAAAGCACCTGCTGGATATTGCGATTGAGGAATATGGGCACATACTTGCATGGCATCAACATGAGCTCCCAACACACCAGCTGGTTTTATAACAGGTATGCCTTTTGCATCAAGTGCATCAACAAGGTATTTTATAAACGAAGGACTTTGGCAAATCATGCTTTCATCCAATGTTTCGTACAATCCCACAGCCATTGCTTCTACTTCTCTAATAGACATGCCTCCGTAGGTCAAAAATCCTTCATACAATGGAATAAAAGCTTCCAACTCTCTGAAGATTTCTAAACTATCGGTGCAAATACCACCACCTCGCGATGAGCTCAGTTTTCGAGCTGAGAAATAGCATAAATCAGCTAAACCTGTCATAGTATGTATAACAGTTTCCATGTCAGAGTCTTTAAACTCTTCTTCGCGTTGCAACACAAGAAATGCATTTTCACCCAAAAGACTGCCATCAAGAATGAGACGAATACCATATTTATCAGCAATGGCGCGTACATCACGTAAGTTCTGTATTGAGAATGGTTGACCACCAATCAGATTGGTAGAAGCTTCCATTCGTATAAAAGGAATGTTTTTAGCTCCATGATAGTTGATTACTTCTTCAAGTTTCTCAATATTCATATTCCCTTTAAAAGGATGGTCGGAATTGATAACATAAGCTTCATCGTATAGCAGCTCTGCTATTTGTCCTCCTTTGTCGGTAATGTGAGCCATGGCAGTAGTGAAGTGATAGTTCATGGGAACCAAACTCCCTTTGCGCACATAGGCTACCGATATAATGTTTTCGGCAGCACGACCTTGATGTACTGGCAGCAAATACTTTTTACCGAGTACATCTTGTACCGCTTTTTCGAGTCGAACAAAACTTTGTGAGCCTGCATAAGCATCATCAGCTTGCATCATGGCTGCTATTTGATTGTCGCTCATGGCATTTGTACCCGAGTCAGTAAGCATGTCCAAGAATACATCCATGGTGCTAAGTCGAAAAGTATTGAATCCGGCTTCTTTTAATGCTTCTAAACGGCGTTCGATGGGAACTAAATGTAGTTTTTGAACTACACGTACTTTGTGTAATTCCAGTGGAATATTTTCACCACTATAAAATTTGATTTCTTGCATTACAAAATATATTGAATGTTATTAGAATAATTGTGCCAAATATCAAAAATAAGTTGCCTATATAAATGAGTGCAACAATGCAAAGATAAATAAATTGTCAAAGCAGACTGCTTTTTTG
>JAQVZQ010000260.1 GCA_028708095.1 Dysgonamonadaceae bacterium | reverse complement strand
GAGACTGGATTATAAAAGAGAAAATCGCCACTCTAAAAGAATTAGAAGAAATTGAAAACCAAGCGATAGAAGCTGTAAAAGAGGCACGAGATGAAGCTTGGAAATCGTACATTGTACCCATCGAAAACCTTCGCGAAGAGATGATTGCTCTAACCAATTCTGCATCGTGTAATTGTGCTAAAACTGGACGCATCGTAACTGAAACCGACGCTCTTCGTCGCATTGCTCAACCTACTCGCAAAGATATAATCTCCACCGCAGCTCACATTTTACGCCATATGTGTCAAAGTTGTAATCCGAACAAACCATTGAAAGATGCTTTGAGAACCTGGATTGCCGAACAAATGGAAGATGGTCACCAAAGATACAGCAGCCATTTATATAGCGAGTCTGACAACTCTCCCCTGAAAGTAAAACCGATAGCAGCTACGTATAGTGACAAATCTGTAATTGTTCCTGGAAGAGAAATTCTCAACAAAAATTTCGATGTAATTTTCGAAAGAAATCCACTGGTCGTCGCTTTTGGTGAAGATGTTGGCGGCATTGGTGGTGTAAATCAAACATTTGAAGGATTGCAACAAAAATATGGAGAACTTCGGGTAAGCGATACCGGAATTAGAGAAAATACAATTCTCGGACAAGGCATTGGATTGGCTCTCAGAGGATTCAGACCCATTGTAGAGATTCAATATTTTGACTATCTGTTGTATGCTTTGCAAACCATGAGCGATGATTTGGCAACCACTCGTTATCGTACCATTGGAGGGCAAAAAGCGCCTGTGATTATTACTACGAGAGGTCACCGTTTGGAAGGAATATGGCACTCAGGATCACCTTTAAGCATGGTTATTAATTCCATCAAGGGAGTTCATGTATTGACCCCTCGAAACATGACTCAAGCTGCAGGATTTTACAATACCGCTATGGAAGGCGATGATCCTGTTTTGATTATTGAACCTCTTAATGGATATCGTCTCCGTGAAAAAATGCCCGATAATATTGGTGATTTCAGAATCCCATTCGGACAACCCGAACTTATTAAAGTAGGAACTGATATAACCATTGTTACTTACGGAGCTTGTGTTAGAATTGCGGAAGATGCTGTTAAGCAGCTGAAAGAATTTAATGTTTCTGCAGAATTAATTGACGTGCAGTCACTTGTTCCGTTTGATGTGAATCATACCATTGTTGAATCTTTGAAGAAAACAAACAAGATTTTGTTCTTTGATGAAGATGTGCCTGGCGGTGCTACTTCCTTTATGATGCAAAATGTACTGGAAGAGCAAAGAGGATTCTATTATTTGGACAGTGAGCCTAAAACGCTTACTGCAAAAGATCACCGACCTGCATATACGACCGATGGCGATTATTTTTCCAATCCAAATGCGGAAGATGTTTTTGATGCTGTGTACGAAATTATGCATGAGTATAATCCTAATAAATATCCACAAATATTCTAGGGGGACTTCTAATAAAGAATTTGTGTTATCTGTGTGCTTTCAAATAGAACACGGATAACACAAATTGCAATGTGTAAATTCGGTCGTTGAGAGGAGCGTTGCAATGAGCCCCGATTCTCGGAACAAACACCGTCGAATCTGTCGAAACGTCCAAGCCTCTTCTCTGCCAAAAAAAAACCTCTAGCTTGCTGATAGCCAGTGTTATACGGTTATAATATAATTGTGAGAATATTTGGTAGTTGTGTTTTTGTCATGTTGTAAGGTCATTTACGAAGAATAAATGCAGATAAAATCTCACATTTAATCGTCTATTTATGCTTTTTAATATATTCCAATTGCGATTCTAACCGCTCAGCACTTAATGAAATTATGGTATCTATTCCATTATTTTTTAGGTAAATAGCTTTCGATATTTTAAAAATTGGGTATTTTTCAATGTTCATATTTTGATCATAAAAAATATTTTTTTCATTGTTTTCGTAGGGCGTTATATCAACCATTGAGCCCGAAGCGGTGATTAAAAACAATATCGAATCGTTGTTTACATTCTCTTGAATATAACTTGAGAACTTCCGATTGCAAGGAATGCAGCCATATTCTGTTAATACGAAAACAGTTTTTACTTTTTTATCTAATACAAACTCCTGTCTGATTTTAAAATAGTCGGTTAAAGTATCAAATGTTGTAGGTTTATGAACTTTAGTCGAGGACTGATTACAACCCGCAAAAAGCAAAGTAAGCACAAATAGGCTAGTCCGAATATTTAAAAAGAGTATATGTCGATTTTCCATTGTTTATTTTTGTTTCGTTTGTGTTGTTTTTTGGAATTAGTAAACCTTGTGAAGTAACTAAAGCGCCCCAACCGAGGTATACGCCATCCATAAAAGCCTCTTCGTGCAACTTTTTAAACGCTTTATCGTAAATAATGATTGAAAAATGACGTCTCAAATCCTCTTCTAGCAACCCTTTTACATTTTTAACTTCGTGATAAACAATTACATAATACTTTTCTTGCTCTTTGCTGTAGTACATCCTTGCTATTAACCCTTTGGTTCGTCCGTTAATCAAGACCGTATCTTGTAAATGATACATCGATTCTTCAGTGATTTTAGGCATAGGAGTACCTATGGTTGTATAATCAGAATTCACTTCAATCCGTTTTTCAATTTTCATCGTGCTGGTATTTACCTTTAAAATAGTATTCAAAAATGCAGAAAACACATAAGTATAATCACCTATTAAACTGTATTTTTTGGATTCTGTTGAACATCCCGAATATGTTGCAATCTTTTTATAAAACCTTTTCAACCCAAAACTTACAGTTGGTGTACTCGTTAAAAAACCTGAGACTTTGAAAAAATAAGGCGATTCGTTCAAAGAATTATAAACATACTGACAATTAGCGAACTCCTCTTTTGGCTCTTTATTCATCATTCTGTCTTTTTTGTTATAATACCAGCAACAGTTTAACATTAATGTATTTTTATCAGCTGAAGAATTTGAAACCGAAGACATGCCAAATTCGTAAAAATTAAGTTCCGTTTTATCAATTAGTTCATTCATATCCACCGATAGCCAGACTTCACCTTTTCTATTAACAACCACATAACGATTAGTGTATTGAGAATTAATGATAATAGTATCTTTTGAAATCACAGATATTCCATCAATGTTTGCTAATTCTTTTATTGCATTTCTAAGCGTAATGGAATCGTTTAATTTGCCGTCAACAGTAAAGAATTTAATACATTTCTGAGATATGGGATTTGCAAAATAAATCAACTCCTTTTTTTCGGTATAATCATAACAAATACCAGCGTTTCTTGGAACAAATGTGTATCCAATATTAAATTCAATATCATTTACTTTTTCTAATTTTTTATTAGAATTGCAAGATGATAATGCAATTATTAGCGTAAAAAAGAGAACTATTTTTGGCAATAAAAGTTGTTTCATTGGTTAATTTGATTAAAATTAGCAGAAGAGAAATTTCTTTCTCCTCTGCTAAATGATCTATTATTTACTCACAAATGGATTTACACTTGTTATTTCACCAGTTGATGGCAAAACAAAAAGTATAAAACGTTCGTTTTGTGCATTTTCGTCTTTGTCTTTTACAACAAAAGTTCCATTAAGAACATTATCAATGGTTTCTTTTTCAAAAAACAATGATAACTCGTCTCTGTTTTCTTTAAAAAAATGGATAATTTCAGGTTGATTAGCAGATTTAACCACACAAAAAAGATTGTTTATCAATTTGATTTTGTCAGCAACAATATCCGTCGTTGGGAGACAATTACCTTTTCCCTTTATACAACCATAATCAGACCCGCCATTGTCATACCATATACGCATAACAGGTTGTGTCGCTGCTTTGGTATTTGTGTTTAAATCGGCTTTTCTTGTTGTTGTATTTACTAAGTTTTCTTTTGTACAACTTGTAAATGCAACAATCATTAATAGAATGATTGATATTTTTTTCATTCTATGAAATTTTAATGTTTTTTAATTGTACTTTATTACCAATGGGTCTTACATGCAACCCATCACGGCTTTGCTCTTACACCTTGTGAGCAGAAAACAGCATTTCTATGAAAAAATCTATATCTTTGCAAAATCTAATTTGGTGTATACTAAGTTAGGTTGCGAAAAGAGAGTCGGTTGGGGAGCAAGCCCTTCCGGCTTTTTTGTATAATAATAATAATAATAATAATCAATAATGAAGTCGTGATTCTAATGTTAATCTAGCTGGTGTAATTTAGTTTATTGGACAAATTTACATTAAAATTAAATGAAGAGAAACAGTGTTCTCTTAAAAAATGTTAAAAACGCAATCAAGTAACTCATTTATTTCTCAATCTCTTTGCAGATTTTTTTATTTATAAAACACAATTGTTTAGCCTTGATGCTATATTAATCAATATGAGCATAATTGAACAAATGATGAAAAAAAGCTAAAAACATTTTCCAGAAAGTTCTTTAGCTGTCATTATCTATTTTTTCTGATTTAATTCCACTTAAAACAATAAATAAGAAAACGATACAATAATATTCTCAACACATTGCTATCAAAATTGGGCTTTTTTCTTAATTTTGCAAAACATCATCAATCAACTACATTTAAATAATATTATGGAGTACAATTTTCAGGAAATAGAGCAGAAATGGCGTCAATATTGGAAAGAGAATAAGACCTATAAAGCAGAGAATAATTCAGAAAAACCAAAATATTACATTTTGGATATGTTTCCTTATCCATCGGGAGCTGGCCTACATGTTGGACATCCGCTTGGATACATCGCTTCTGATATTTATGCTCGCTATAAACGCTCTCTTGGATTTAATGTGCTTCATCCCATGGGATATGATGCCTATGGCTTGCCAGCAGAACAATATGCCATCCAAACGGGACAGCATCCTATTATTACAACCGAACAAAACATAAGTCGCTATCGCGAACAACTTGATAAAATTGGGTTCTCTTTTGATTGGGATAGAGAAGTGAGGACCTGTG
>JAQVZQ010000001.1 GCA_028708095.1 Dysgonamonadaceae bacterium | reverse complement strand
GCAATAGCGCTCTCGAAAATGTTTTGGAGCAAATTAACAATACTGAAACGAAGTACCCAAATACAAATTTGATGATGAACTTCAAAATCACGACAATGTAGATTGTGTTAGGGTAGGAGTTCTGAATGTTCAGAGTTGGGCAATATGTTTCCCCCTTTTTCAACCTTTATCTGTGGATTCTCATCATCAATTTTCAGTAGATAAGTGTAATCCTTTTTTAGTGAAAGGCCTATATTGTTTTTGATTCCCTCATTAAGTTGTAGGTTAAGTTCATCTTTTGGGAATGTTTCGGGATAAATATAAAGCACATTTTTATCTATACGATAAGTGAAGTTGCTAACGCCTGAAGCGGCAATCAATCCATCCATAGCTTGATCCATAGCCAACGGACTACTAAATGTAACACGTATATGCGATGCTCCATCATCGGTTATTCTTACATCTATTATCTCTAATTCCTTTTCAGGTATTGGTGTAAACTCAATACTATACTTTTCTTCCTTTTTAACTCCAATGGCCTTTCCATTGACATGAAGTGTATAATTTTCTTTGCTGGTAGTACGTAATAAGCTGTCTATAACAATACGATATGATGTTTCACTTAAAGGCGTGACATCTATTTTAGCTTCTTTGTTCGTTCCTTTCAACACAAACAAATTTTGAACCTCTTCCATTGTAGCTGAATTTAATAACTGTAATGTGCCTTGTGCACTATTCCAATTCAAATCATCACTACTCAATGGTGAATAGGGCAATAAGTCAAAACTATAGTTTTGCTCGCTCACTTTAAAATAGAAATCAAATGTGCTGAACTTATCTTCAACTTTTAGCAACTTGTTCAAGTGTAGCTTTGCTCTATATTCCTTACCTGTTTTCAACTCGTTAGCATCAGGAATAAAACGTAGTGTACGTGAGTTAATCCAAACGGTTTGTCCTTTAATAGCTGGAGAGAAGGATAATAGCTTTTCTTTTACTTTTGCATTCAACTCCACAGCGTGCATCTCCTGAGCCAATTCTACTTGAATATAGGATTGAGGTGAGATTGTTCCATAAGTAAACCCAGAGATGTATTGTACGAATTCAGGATCGATCTGTTTTGATTTCTTTTCTGAACAAGAAGCAAAAGAGATTACTGTTAACAATACAAATAGTAATGTGTTGTTTGAAAATTTTTTTCGCATAATTGATAATAATGATAGAGAGGTTAATACTAATGAATGAAACAAACAGAACAGATTTTTGTTTCTAAATGTGAATAAAAATCAAATTTAAAGGTGCTAAAAAGCAATATATGGAGTAATTCTATTAATATCCTCAGAAGTGAACTCCTCTAACATCCCTAACTCTTCGACCGATTCAATTCTACCTTTTCGTCTACGCAAATTCACAATCGCTTTTGTTTGGTCGTAATCAATGTATGGATGGGAAAGGATTTCTTTAAACTCAAGCTTATTTATATCTAGTTTTGCAACATGGTCATCAGCTTTGATATAAGGAAGAATTTTATTATACAACTCATCTGTAAACCCATACACTTCTTTTAATTGCTCAACAGAGTTATAGCCTCCTAATAAGGCTCGATATTTTACAATTCGTTTAGCATAGGAACTTCCTATTCCTGGTACTTTTTTCCAGTCTACGGTATCTGATTTGTTTAAACTTATAGATTCAGATGTTGACAATTTTTCTTGCTTAATATATTCTGCATAACGTTGCCTCTTTTTTGGAGGTTGATCAGTTAACCTGTTATCATTCCCATTTTCATCAACGATGTCTGCTACTTTGTTGCTGGCAGCTAAAGCTATATGTGATTTATTATCTAACTCTTTGAGCTCATTTTGCATTTTTTCAAATAATAACACGAGAGAATCATTTTTAGTGAATGAAATATCGTTGTTCCTATTTGAAAGACTAACATTTAAGGAAAAGGTAATGACAATAATTATCACAACAATTAATACAGCAGCGGCTTCTGTATTAGAAAATTCAAAAAAACTTCTCAAATTCATATGCATTCATTAAGGTTGATTATAAAGATATAAATAATTCTTTTATCACAACTAATAAAACTGTAACTTTGCATCATAAATTGTTATAAATGAGCATTTGTCATATATCAACTATCTTATATTAAGATATGGTTTTAAATTATATTTGGATCGCATTCTTCCTTATCGCTTTTGTGGTAGCGTTTATTAAGCTCATATTCTTGGGTGACACGACTATTTTTACCGAAATTATGAACTCCACATTTGACAATGCAAAGCTTGGCTTCGAAATTTCTTTGGGTCTTACTGGTGTTTTATCTCTTTGGCTTGGCATCATGAAAATTGGTGAACGTGGAGGAATGATTAATGTTTTTTCTCGTGCAGCAGCTCCTTTGTTCTCTAAACTTTTTCCCGATATTCCAAAAGGACACCCTGCTTCTGCTTCTATTTTAATGAATATATCGGCTAATATGCTTGGACTTGACAATGCAGCAACTCCTTTCGGGTTGAAAGCAATGAATGAGCTTCAACAAATTAACCCCAACAAGGATGAAGCATCCAATCCTATGATTATGTTTCTTGTTCTGAATGCATCAGGACTCACCCTCATTCCTATAACTGTCATGGTTTACAGGGCTCAAATGGGAGCTGCAAATCCATCCGATATCTTCATTCCTATTATGATAGCCACGTTTGTTGCCACACTCGTTGGTACTTTGGCTGTTTGTTTTAAACAAAGAATTAATGTTTTTAATAGGGCTATACTCGGTTTCTTTGGTGGACTTGCTGCTATAATAACTTTAACCGTCTTAGCTTTTCAAAGTTTACCCCAAGAGCAAGTTAATATTGTCTCTGGTTTGGTAGCCAATATTATTCTTTTCAGTATTATTCTTGTTTTTTTGATAAAAGGAATCCTTATGAAGGTCAATGTCTTTGATGCATTTATTGATGGAGCAAAAGAAGGATTCCATACAGCTGTTAGAATTATTCCTTATCTTATAGCTTTATTAGTAGGTATTGGTGTTTTCAGAGCTTCTGGCGCTATGGATTTTCTGATGGATGGATTAAAAAGTATCATAGCAATATTCGGAGGTGATACACGTTGGGTAGATGGAATGCCAACTGCTTTAATGAAACCTTTAAGTGGAAGTGGTGCTCGTGGTATGATGATTGACACTATGAAAGTATTCGGTGCTGATTCATTTGCAGGTCGGTTATCTTCGGTTTTACAAGGGGCAACTGATACAACATTTTATATTGTGGCTGTTTACTACGGAGCCGTAAACATAAAAAATTCACGCTATACCGTTTCCTATGCTCTTTTAGCAGATTTGGCAGGTGTTATAGCTGCTATATTTATAAGTTATCTGTTCTTTGGGTAGATATAAGTGATAGAATTGAGTTTAAACTGCTAATATTAGTTAATATGGAGTCGATAGGTTTTGAAGCAGAGGGTGTAGATATTCCCAAAATAAATCAAAAGAAAATATCAAGTTGGATAAAAGATATATCAAAAGTACACAATAAAAATGTGGGAGAGATTTCATATTTATTCTGTGACGATAAAAAAATATTAGAATTCAATCAAAAATACTTGAACCACGATTTTTATACAGACATCATCACATTTGATTATTCAGAAGGAGATATAATATCGGGAGATATAATAATAAGTTTGCAAACTGTTGAATCAAATTCACAAATATTTAAGACAGATTATATGGAAGAATTGCACCGAGTGATTATTCACGGAATTCTTCATCTATGTGGATTAAATGATACTACACCTGAAGAAGAAAAAATGATGCAGATAGCCGAAAATAAAGCATTAGAATCTCTCCTGTTATAACTTCAAAGATAGTTTTCTTTTTCTTCATTTAGCAAAGTGATAAATTGAAATACCACTTTTAACACACTTCAAATTATAATGAACTAAGTATTTTATTACGTCTGTTTTATTTTTGTTATTCAGTATTAACAGTAGCTCATTACATAAGGCTTTCTTTTTTAGTATCTTTGTTCCTTAATTATTAGCTAATAATGAATTTTAATTACGATATAATTGTTGTTGGCGCTGGACATGCTGGATGCGAAGCAGCAGCTACAGCTGCCAATATGGGATCAAAGACTCTCTTGGTAACTATGGACATGAATAGGATTGCACAAATGAGTTGCAATCCTGCTGTGGGTGGCATAGCTAAAGGTCAAATAGTAAGAGAGATTGATGCAATGGGTGGACAAATGGGAATAGTAAGTGATGAAACTGCTATTCAATTCCGCATGCTCAATCGTTCTAAGGGACCTGCTATGTGGAGTCCACGTACACAAAACGACAGAGAAAAGTTTATTTCTAACTGGCGAAACATCATAGAGAACACTCCCAATCTTTTCTTATGGCAAGACAAAGTTACCCAACTGATACTTAAGGATGGAGAAGTACAAGGAGTGAAAACTCAATTGGGAGTTGAGTTTTTTGCAAAGTCAGTTATTCTTACTAATGGCACATTCCTTAATGGTGTAATTCATGTTGGTGCAGTTCAATTTGGCGGCGGTAGATTAGCAGAACCTTCATCTTATGGGATAACCGAACAGTTGTTCGAAGCAGGGTTTAAAACCGACAGAATGAAAACAGGAACTCCTGCAAGAGTTGATGGTCGAAGTGTTGATTTTTCACTCACACAAGAACAAGCCGGCGATGATACATTTCACAAGTTCTCTTATTTAAACACCAATCGGAAGCAATTAAAACAACGCAGTTGCTGGCTTACTCATACCAATGAAGATGTACATGATTCGCTGAGAGAAGGACTTAAAGTTTCTCCGCTTTATAATGGACAGATAAAAAGCATTGGTCCTCGTTACTGTGTAAGTATCGAATCTAAAATAATAACGTTTGCAGATAAAACAAGTCATCAGATATTTCTTGAGCCTGAAGGTGAGAATACACACGAATATTACTTAAACGGGTTCTCATCTTCATTACCTTTAGCAAATCAAATAGAAGCAATGCAACGTGTTCCCGCACTTCGCAATGTGCATATATTCCGTCCTGGTTATGCTATCGAGTATGATTTTTTCGATCCTTCACAATTAGAGGCAACACTCGAGACAAAATTAATAAAGAACCTCTATTTTGCTGGTCAAATAAACGGAACAACAGGATACGAAGAGGCCGCTGGTCAGGGTATGATTGCTGCTATTAATGCGCACATCAAATGTCATGGTGGCAACCCTTTTGTTTTGCGTCGTGACGAAGCTTATATAGGTGTTTTAATTGACGATCTTATAACAAAGGGTGTTGATGAGCCCTATCGCATGTTCACATCTCGAGCGGAGTACAGAATTCTTCTTCGTCAGGATAATGCTGATGAAAGATTAACACTGAGAGCTGCAGATATAGGTCTTGCTAAGAATGAGCGTGTTGATCTATTAAATGAAAAAGCCAGAGAAGTAAATAGAATTATAGATTTCAGTAAAAAGTTTTCTTTAAAGCCAGATAAAATAAATAGCTTTTTAGAAAGTATTGGCACTTCTCCTTTAAAACAGGGTGTTAAACTGATAGACTTACTAACTCGTCCAGAGATTACCCTCGAGATTATTCAGGATGCTATACCTGCCTTGAAAGAGGAATTGGACAAGATACAAAATCGCACAGAGGAAATTGTTGAATCTGCTAACATAACAGTTAAGTACGAGGGTTACATTAAACGTGAAAGATTGATCGCCGATAAGATAACAAGGCTTGAAAATATTGCTATAAAAGATAAGTTTGACTATAATACAATTCAATCATTATCCACTGAAGCACGCCAGAAACTCACATCTATAAATCCTCAAACAATTGCTCAGGCAAGTAGAATACCAGGTGTTTCTCCAAATGATATATCTGTATTATTAGTTCTTTTAGGAAGATAAAAAAGAATTGTTCCACGTGAAACAATTTAAAAGTATAAATATAAAACATCAAAGCATGAGTGTTCAAAGTTTAAAAGATAAAGTAAGAAATATCTCTAATTTCCCAATCAAGGGCATAGAGTTTAAAGACATTACAACCTTGTTTCAGTCGCCCGAGAGCTTAAATGAGTTGTCTGATATCATGTACGAAATGTACAAAGACAAAGGAATAACCATGGTTGTTGGGATTGAATCAAGGGGTTTTTTTATGGGTCCTGCAATTGCTCTTCGCTTGAATACGGGCTTTGCCCCAATTAGAAAGCCTGGCAAACTACCATACAAAGTATATGAGGAAAATTACACGAAAGAATATGGTGTAGATACTATTCAGATACACCAAGATGCTGTAACAAAAGATGATGTTGTTCTTCTTCATGATGACTTATTGGCTACAGGTGGAACGATGTTGGCTGCATATAAACTTATCAAAAAGATGGGCGTTAAAAAGGTTTATCTGAACTTTCTTATCGAACTGGAAATGCTTGAGGCCAGAAAACTATTCCCCGAAGATGTGGAAGTAGAGTCAATTATTAAATTCGATATATAAAAACAAGCTCTATGAAAGGCGATATCAGAACAACTTTGTCTGCAATACCTCATAAACCTGGTTGCTACCAATTTTTTGATGAGGCAGGGAAAGTTATCTATATCGGTAAGGCTAAAGACCTAAAAAGTAGGGTTGCCTCTTACTTTAATAGAGAGCATGATAGTTCTAAAACTCGCATACTTGTTCGAAAGATTGCTAATGTAAAGTACATCGTAGTGAACACTGAAGAAGATACATTTCTTCTCGAAAATAACCTGATTAAAGAATTCCAACCACGCTACAATGTACTCCTTAAAGATGATAAAACATACCCATCTATTGTTGTTAAAAACGAACCTTTCCCTCGCGTCTTTCAAACGAGAAATATACAACGTGATGGTTCTCTATATTTTGGCCCCTATACATCTGTAGCTTCTGTAAGAGCTCTTTTGGAAGTTATTAGAAAAGTGTATAAGATAAGAACTTGTCGTTTGAATCTTACTCCTGAGAACATAGCTGCGGGAAAATTCAAAGTATGTTTACAATACCATATAAAGCGGTGCGAAGGACCTTGTGAAGGACTTCAGTCATTAGATGATTATAACAAGAATATTAAAGAGATAATTGAAATTCTAAAAGGTAATGTTGGCATTATTAGCAAGAAAATCTATAAGGAGATGCAACAATGTGCAGAAGAATTCAAGTTTGAAGAAGCACAGGAGTTGAAAGAAAAGTACCTTTTAATTGAAAACTTCAGAGAGCGTTCAACGGTTGTTAGCAGCTTCGATTATAATATTGATGTCTTTTTCTGTTCAGTTGATGAACAGTCAGCATACATAAATTACCTACATGTTGTAAATGGAGCAATTGTGCAAGGATATACATTTGAATATCGCAAGAAGATGGACGAGTCCAAAGAGGAGCTACTTGCCATGGGAATAGTGGAGATGAGGCAACGTTACAAAAGTGAATCAAAAGAAATAATAGTCCCATTTATTCCTGATATTGAATTAACAAATGTGGAATTTACCATTCCACAACGAGGAGATAAGAAAAAACTTTTGGCTCTGTCCGAACAAAATGTAAAACAATATCGAGTTGATAAATTAAAGAAAGCAGAAATTTTAAATCCTGAACAACGAACTACAAGAGTTTTAAAAGCTGCTCAAAAAGATTTACAGCTTAAAGAAATGCCACTTCATATTGAATGTTTTGATAATTCTAATATTCAAGGTTCAGATCCTGTTGCTGCATGCGTAGTGTTTAAAAAAGCTAAACCTTCTAAAAAAGATTATAGACATTTTATGATTAAGACCGTAGTAGGACCAAATGATTACGCATCAATGCAAGAGGTAATTCATAGACGCTACTCTCGCGCACTTAACGAAGGGCTATCTTTGCCGCAACTCATTGTGGTTGACGGCGGTAAAGGACAATTGCACGCAGCTGTTGATTCTCTCAAAGAAATCGGTTTGTATGACAAAATTGCAATTATCGGTATTGCAGAGCGTTTGGAAGAGATTTATTTCCCTAATGACTCAATTCCACTCTATCTCGATAAAAATTCAGAAACCTTAAAACTAATTCAAAATTTGCGTGACGAAGCCCATCGTTTTGGTTTAGCTTTTCATAGAAATAAAAGAAGCAAGGCTCAAGTTGTTTCACAATTAGATGAAATAAAAGGAGTCGGTCCAGTTTCAAAGAAAAAATTACTATCTCATTTCAAAAGTATAAAACGTATAAAAGAAGCAAATGAGGATGAAATAATAAATGTGCTTGGTGAGAGTAAAGGTATGATAGTTTATCAATGGTTTAAAGAAAATAGTTAAATGCGGGTACTTATTCAAAGAGTTTCAAATGCGAGCGTAAATATTAATGGAGCTAAGAAAAGCGAAATTGATAATGGTCTTTTGATATTTGTAGGAATAGAAAATGAAGACACAGAAGAAGATATTAAATATCTTTGTAATAAGATTATTAACTTACGTATATTTGATGATAAAAATGGAGTAATGAATGATTCTGTTATGCAAGTAAATGGGCAGATTTTAGTTATCTCACAATTTACATTACATGCCAATACAAGAAAAGGTAATAGACCTTCATATATAGAAGCAGCTAAACCTGATATTTCTATTCCTCTTTATGAGCAATTTTGTAAACAACTTGAAGCTCAATCTAAAATAAAAGTGCGCACTGGTGAGTTTGGTGCAGATATGAAAGTTTCTCTTACAAACGACGGTCCAGTAACCATTTGGATTGATTCAAAAGCAAAATAAATATGACACTAAAAGAAGCACAAGTCCATATAGATGAGTGGATTAAAACATACGGAGTACGTTACTTCAGTGAGCTGACAAATATGGCCATCCTTACAGAAGAAGTTGGTGAATTAGCAAGAATTATGGCCCGAACATATGGAGATCAATCATTTAAAGATAATGAATTATCAAAGAATCTTGGTGATGAAATGGCTGATGTACTTTGGGTGTTAATATGTTTGGCAAACCAAACTGGTGTTGACTTAGAGCAAGCACTTCAAGAGAATATGAAAAAGAAAACGCTCCGTGATGCTAAAAGACATCAGGATAATCCAAAGCTAAAGTAAACCTCTTGTATTAAAGGTGTTAACATCTATTTAAGAAGTACATTCACAGTAAATTAGAAACATAATATATAACAATAAAACATGGAAAATAAATACAAGAAAGCACTAAGCGATCATGCTTTAAAACTATCAGATGAAAAGATTGCAGAAAACGTAAACAAAATAATCTCTGAGAAAGCAGCAGATAATAACACAGTTGATGTGTTAAAAAAAATCTATAGTTGCATTGACCTCACAACATTGAACACAACAGATACCCGTGAAGATATTTGGAAGTTCACAGGCAAAGTCAATGATTTTGAGGGTGCTAACCCCGAAGTTGAAAACGTTGCAGCAATTTGTGTGTTCCCCAATTTCGCAAAAACAGTTCGTGAATCACTTACTGCTGATGTAAAGATTGCTTGTGTGTCAGGAGGCTTCCCTTCTTCACAAACACTACTTGAAGTAAAGATTGCAGAAACAGCTTTAGCCATTGTGGACGGAGCTGACGAAATTGATGTTGTGTTGAACTTGGGATTATTCTTAAATGAAGAATATGATGAACTGTGTGAAGAATTAGATGAGATAAAAGAAGCCTGTCATGGTGCAACGTTGAAAGTTATATTAGAAACAGGAGCATTAAAAACAGGCAAACTTATTAACAATGGCTCTGTATTAGCATTATATTCGGGCGCAGACTTCTTGAAAACTTCCACTGGAAAGGTGTATTCAGGTGCTACATTGGAAGCAGCATACACTATGTGTTTGGCAATTAAAAGCTACTACAAAAAGACTGGTCTCAGAAGAGGGATTAAAATCTCAGGCGGTGTTTCAACTGTTATGGATGCAGTCAACTATTACACCTTGGTGAAAGAAACGTTAGGTGAAGAGTGGTGTAACAAAGGCTTATTCAGAATTGGTACAAGCAGGTTAGCTAATACCCTATTAGAGGCGATACATTAAGTTTATAAAACCATGGAAAAGCCATCTTAGCTGCTGGTGGTATCAAATATACATCCATCGTATTAATAGAATATCACTTCTCATAGTGACATAGATAGTACTCGACTTGTTGCAAGTGCTGTGGTGGCTCGCTTGCATGCCGACGATGGATGTATAAAGCAACTAAATATAGCGAAAGCGAAGCTTAAAAAAACGGGTAAGGTAATTCCAAGTGAAAGTAATTAGATAATTACGATTAGCTAATACTCTTTGAGAGATAAAGACAGTTTACAATTTTTATTCACAAAGATTTTCAACATACGATCTTCATTTTTTACGCCTAAGAAATGTTTTGGAACAGATGAACCATCTCTTAAACGCAGGAACGTGTTGGGAAACACTATTCGTGCGGGAGCGATGGCCCTTCAGGACCAGCGTAGTATAATATAAGTTCGTAATCGAGCCTTACATACATTTTCCACCAAAGATTATAAATTCAACAGATGAATATAGCAAACACACAGAAAGATTGCTGTTGCAAAAGTCGATTTTGTTTTCCACCACAAAAAAATGGAGTCAGAAATGTTGATTCTTGCATCCTACAAAAATTAGTGCCCATTTATCGATTGAGATTGGTATCGGCTTTTAAAAATTGTCGCACAATGCACCTTTCCTGATAGATTTTAGAAAAAAAATGCTTTTAGAAAGACAATAATCATTTCTTCCGTCGAAGATTGGACGAACAAGAGATGAAAACGCAATCTTCCATTGAAGAAATGTTTAGAAAAGCACAAATGCCCTTTTGTTTCAAGTAAATTGGATTTTCGAGAGATAAATAAAGGAGAAATTGCAGTAAATCTGATTTTCTTCTCTTGTTCGTTAAATTTTTCACGGTAGATTTGAATTTAGCCTCTCTGTTGAGAGAGAAACCATCAAAGATTTGAAATTCGGCTGTTGTTTGTCAGAAAAACTGTGGCGAATTCGATTTTCAACACTTTTTCGTCAAATCTTCGGTTGAAGATTCAATTTTCAACTGTTGACAATGAAATCTTCCATTGAAGAAATGTTTAGAAAAGATTTTTGGAAGTTCTTGATGGAGATTGTGTTTAAAGTTCAGTTAGTAAATTTCGAAATTTAAGTAGGTCTAATAGTTAGATTTCGTGGCACTAAAATGGACAAGTCAGAATCGCAACAAGACAACATCACTTCTCTAAGCCATTATTGTCAAGCGTTATTTTCACTATAGATTTCCTTTGTCATATTTAAAAAACATAATAGAACCTCCTAACAGATTATAAATTCACAACAAAACGCAGAATAACAACATTTCTTCTGCGTTTTGTTGTTTATTAACTATAATATATTGTGAATATGTTTGTCGTCTACGATTTATTCGTAGATTTGCAACAACTAAATAACAATAATGAATTATGGAACCATTAACACCTCAAGAAGAAACTGTTATGCTCCTCGTTTGGGAGCTCGAAAAGTGTGCTATAAAAGATGTAGTGGACAAAATGGATGATCCAAAACCACCCTACACCACTGTAGCATCTATTTTCAATAATTTAGAAAGGAAAAATTATCTATCCATGCGAAAGTATGGCAATGTGAAAGTATATTCTCCTAAAATTACTGAAGCAGCCTATAAACGTCATTTTCTTTCAGACTTAGTAAAGAGCTATTTCGACGATTCGTACAAAGAGTTGGTATCTTTCTTTGCCAAAGAACAGAAAATAACCACCGAAGAATTGACAGAGATTATTGAACTCATAGAAAAAAACAGGAAATAGAACAGCATATAACTGTATTTAAATAGTATGACAATGGAAACTCTACTTATATACCTCGCTAAAGTAAACATAGCACTGGCATTGTTCTATTTGCTCTATCTGTTGTTCTTTCGCAAAGACACTTTCATACGAATAAGGCGGTACTACTTTTTGTCGGCAATCATTTTCTCACTCTCCTACCCTATTATGAATGTGACTATGCTGGGCAACTTAATCAACATGACACCCGAAACAGTTGCAATAGAAACCTCTGTATATATAGCAGAGATATCCATGGGAGAGATATCCATGGGAGAGATGATAGTTGACGATGCAGCAGAAGCAACCACGCCCTTTGACTGGATGCTAATTGGTAAAAACATTCTGTTAATTGGAGTGTCTCTCTTAAGCTTGCGCTTCTTGTGCCAACTCTTCTCAATCATCCGTATTAAATCGCGAAGCGAGAAAAGAAGCCTGTTTGGTTATCTTTTCCATCAACTAAAAGATGAGATAACCCCCTTTTCATTCTTTAGCTGGATATTTATCCATACAGATACACATACAGAAAAAGAGTTGAAACAGATTCTACTGCACGAGCATACACATGTTCGTCAGTGGCACTCACTCGACATACTATTGGCAGAGCTACTTCGCATAGCCTTTTGGTGGAATCCTGTTGTGTGGGTGATGAAGCGAGACATCGCCATCAACTTAGAATACTTGGCAGACCAAGCCGTGCTGCAAGAAGGAGTAGAATCTACCGAATACCAATACCATCTATTACAAATGACTAATCATGAAACTGCAGTTCAGATAGTGAATAACTTCAATGTATCACAACTAAAACAGAGAATTATAATGATGAACAGTGAGAAATCACCGATGCGAAAGCTGACAAAGTACTTGAGTATATTGCCATTGGCACTGCTGCTGATTACAGCAAACAGCGTGTATGCTCAACAGAATGAACCGAAAGAAGAAGCGAAACCTCCACAAGAGCAAGACCCTGTAAAGAAAGAGAGCAAGAGCGATGAGATATTTGTGGTGGTAGAAAAACAACCAAGTTTTAAGGGAAATGTAAAGGCAATGATGGAGTTCATAGAAAAAGAAATGAAGTATCCTGTAATTGCAAAAGAAAATGGCATACAAGGACGAGTGATAGTTAATTATATAATTGAAAAAGATGGCTCTCTATCTGATGTTCAAATTGTACGTGGTGTGGACCCCTCTTTAGATAAAGAGGCAATTAGGATTATTGAAGCAATGCCAAAATGGAATCCTGGATTACAAAGAGACGAGAGGGTGAGAGTAAGGTACACGCTTCCAATTTCTTTCAAATTAGATGAGAATGAGGATACGTCAGAAATGACTACTGTAAGCATTAAGATTTTAAAAGACAAAGAAAGAGATGAGGTTATAGTGCGTGGATACGACTCTATGAATAAAGCCTCACGAGAATCTTTAATAAAAAAACTTGAAAACGGCAATCCTCTTTACATTGTTGATGATGTGAAAATGATAAAAGGATTCAGATTGAACTCAATTATACCAACAAAAATAGAGTCTATATCTGTTTTAAAAGATAAATCAGCTTTAGAAGTATATGGAGAGGAAGGAAAAGATGGAGTTATATTAATTACTTTAAAGGACAAAACTAAAACTCCAACTAAAAAACCTGAAACAATAGATAGCAAAAGAAAAAGTGATAGAGATGATGTTTTCATGGTAGTAGAAAATCAACCCGAATTTCCAGGAGGAGTTCAGGCATTGATGAAGTTTTTGGGAGACAATATCAAATACCCTGTAGAAGCTCATAAAAATGGAATTGAAGGTAGAGTTATCACCTCTTTTATAGTGAATAAAGATGGCAGTGTTTCAGACATTGAAATTGTACGAGGCGTTGACCCATTGTTAGATGCTGAGGCCATTAGAGTAATTGAAATGATGCCTTTATGGAAACCAGGAACGCAAAAAGAAGAAGCTGTTAATGTAAGTTTCAAAATGCCTGTGATATTCAGATTGAGTTTAGAGGATAAGGGTGATAATAAGCTATAAAGCAACTCAAAGAAAAAGTTAATGTGGTTACAAACTCACGACAGTGTGGTAACGATTGAATAATTGACTGATATTATTGAACTACATTGGGAAGAACAGGAAATAGAACAGCATATAACTGCATTTAAATAGTATGACAATGGAAACACTACTTATATATTTCGTAAAAGTAAATATAGCACTGGCAATGTTCTATTTGCTCTATCTGCTGTTCTTTCGCAAAGACACTTTTATACGAATAAGGCGGTACTACTTTTTGTCGGCAATCATTTTCTCACTCTCCTACCCTATTATGAATGTGACTATGCTGGGCAACTTAATCAACATGACACCCGAAACAGTTGCAATAGAAACCTCTGTATATATAGCAGAGATATCCATGGGAGAGATATCCATGGGAGAGATGATAGTTGACGATGCAGCAGAAGCAACCACGCCCTTTGACTGGATGCTAATTGGTAAAAACATTCTGTTAATTGGAGTGTCTCTCTTAAGCTTGCGCTTCTTGTGCCAACTCTTCTCAATCATCCGTATTAAATCGCGAAGCGAGAAAAGAAGCCTGTTTGGTTATCTTTTCCATCAACTAAAAGATGAGATAACCCCCTTTTCATTCTTTAGCTGGATATTTATCCATACAGATACACATACAGAAAAAGAGTTGAAACAGATTCTACTGCACGAGCATACACATGTTCGTCAGTGGCACTCACTCGACATACTATTGGCAGAGCTACTTCGCATAGCCTTTTGGTGGAATCCTGTTGTGTGGGTGATGAAGCGAGACATCGCCATCAACTTAGAATACTTGGCAGACCAAGCCGTGCTGCAAGAAGGAGTAGAATCTACCGAATACCAATACCATCTATTACAAATGACTAATCATGAAACTGCAGTTCAGATAGTGAATAACTTCAATGTATCACAACTAAAACAGAGAATTATAATGATGAACAGTGAGAAATCACCGATGCGAAAGCTGACAAAGTACTTGAGTATATTGCCATTGGCACTGCTGCTGATTACAGCAAACAGCGTGTATGCTCAACAGAATGAACAGCAACAAGAGCCTGTGAAAATAGAGAATAAAGATTCTAAAGATAAATCTAGATTTCATGAAGTAACTAAAAACTTAGATAAGTTGGCTGCTGCTCTCAAATCAGAAGTGAAATACCCTCAGGATGCAAAAGAGAATGGAGTACATGGAGATGTTATTGCTAGTTTTATAATCGAAGAAGATGGTTCAATTATTAATTCTAAAATTGAAGTAGGTCTCTCTCCATCCTTAAATCAAGAAGCGATTAGAGTAATCAACGCAATGCCTAAATTGAAACAATTCACATACACAGAAGATGATGAACCTCTAAAAGTAAAATACAATGCACAATTTGCTTTTCGTTTAGATGGTGAAAAAGCCTCTTTTGATGTTGCAATGAGAGGATATACCGTATTGTCCATAGCCGATAAAACGGGAGATGGCAAGCCACTATTCATAGTTGATGGCGTGAAGATGGATAAAGAATTTGATATGAGCAAAATCGACAGATCAGATATTGAACATACAACAATTTATCAAAAGGAAGCAGCCATGGCAACTTATGGAGAAGAGGGGAAAAATGGGGCTGTAATGATTTCTACAAAAGAAGCTTCAGAAACGAAAGTTTCAGATAATAGTAAAAAAGATAATGAAGATAAGAATGAAGTAATTGTGCGTGGTTACGGTTCGATGGAAGAAGCAACTCCTCAAGCATTAGCAAAGAAGTTTGGAAATGGTGAGCCTCTTTACGTTATCGATGATGTGAAAATGGGGAAAGGATTTGACTTAAATCAAATTAAAGAGAATATTGAATCAGTCTCTATTTTAAAAGATAAGTCAGCCTTAGCAATTTACGGAGATGAAGGAAAGAATGGAGTTGTTATTGTTTATACTAAATCCTTTGTCGCTGAGAAGAAGAAGGTTGATGATGATGTATTTGTGGTTGTGGAAGATCAACCTGAGTTTCCAGGCGGTATGCAAGCTTTAATGGCTTTCGTTGCAGAGAACACTCGTTTTCCAGCTGAGCTTGCAAACAGTGATATTGAAGGGCGAGTAGTTGTCGATTTCATCGTCAACAAAGATGGCAGCCTTTCTAACATAAAGGTCGTGCGCAGCCTTCATCCACTGCTTGATGCAGAAGCTGTCAGAGTAATAAAAACAATGCCTAAATGGAGCCCTGGTACGCAAAGAGGGGCGCCTGTAAAAGTGAGGTATACACTGCCAGTTTTGTTTAAGTTAGAGGAAGGTGAAAAAGACACAACAAGAAAAAATATAGTGGAAAGACATGGAAATCCCTTAGTCCTGATTGGTGGTGTGAAAATGGGGAGTGATTTTCATATGTTGGATATTAATCCTGAAGATATAGAGTCTTTTTCTATTCTAAAAGATGATTCGGACATAAAGGAGTATGGGGAAGAAGGAAAAAATGGGGTTATATTAGTTACTTTAAAGAAGGGTGTTAAGTTTACACCTTCAGTAAAAAATAATATTGCTAAAATAAAAGAAGAGAGAGAAGATGTTTTTGTAGCAGTAGAGGAACAACCTGAATTTCCTGGAGGGAAGCCTGCATTAGAGAAATATTTTGCTGACAATATTATTTATCCATTGCAAGCTAAGAGAAATAAAATTCAAGGACGGGTTATTACCTCTTTTATTGTAAACAAAGACGGTAGTATATCCGATGCTCAAATAGTGAGAGGACCAGATCCTTCTTTATATGCAGAAGCAATTAGAGTGATAGAAGCAATGCCAAAATGGAAGCCTGGAATGCAAAAAGGAAAGGCTGTGAATGTGAGGTTAACGATACCTGTAGTTTTTAGATTAAACAAGGACGAAGCTACGAATAACCTTAACGGGAGAGTTACTACTCTCATAAAAGATAAACTTATTACTAACAAGCCTTTAGTCATAGTTGACGGCGAAAAAATGCCAAAAGGATTTGATATAGAGGATATAAACCAATCTGATATTGAATCTATCTCTGTTTTGAAAAATGAAGAAGCTATATCAAAGTATGCGGATGAAGGAAAAAATGGAGTGGTAATAATCACATTAAAGAATAAAGTTAAGTTTATACCAACGACTACCAAAACATTAGATTAAAAACACAATAACATGAAAAAAGCACTTTATTTTCTAATTGCCTTGCTTGCATTTACAGCTTGCAAATCACAACTGACAACAAAAACGGTAAAAATGCCACCCGCAGCTTTTTCCAATACCCGGTCGATAGAAATCTCGAAGGTAACCCTCTCCGATTCGTTAACTGTGCTTGATGTGAATGCATTTTACATACCTAAATTGTGGATTAGAATAGCATCGGACAGCTATTTGCAAGCCGACGGTAAGAAGTATATGATACGTAGCGGTGAGGGCATCGATTTAGACTCGCTCTTCTATATGCCTAAAACCGCGAAAGCATCGTTTAAGCTACTATTTGAACCATTGCCCCTAAATACGGAAACATTCGACTTTATAGAGAGCGATTGTAGGGATTGTTTTAAGGTTTGGGGAATTGATTTAGTAAACAAATAACTACCAGTACAGAAGCTCTCTCATAAGTTTGCAAAAGACATAAACAATCTACCATAAAGCATGTATGCTACTATATTTAATTCGCACACTGCCACAATTCAGTTAATAATTAAGAACACCGTAACATGAAAAAAGTATTTTATTTCGTAATTGTACTGCTTGCACTAACAGCCTGTACATCACAGCCAGAATCAAAATCGGTAGAGTTGCCACCAACAGCTTTTGCCAACACCCGTTCGTTAGAAATCGCAAAAGTAACGCTCACCGACTCGGTCACCGTGCTTGATGTGGAGGCTTTTTACAGACCAAGATACTGGATTAAAGTCACTTCGGACAGCTATTTATACGCTGATGGTAAGAAGTATATGATTAACAACGGAGAGGGCATCGATCTGGATTCGCTTTTCTGGATGCCTGAGTCGGGTGAAGCATCGTTTAAACTGCTGTTTGAACCGTTACCTGTCAATACTAAAACATTCGATTTTATAGAGGGTGACTGCGAGGAATGTTTTAAGATTTGGGGAGTAGACCTTGTAAACAAACAAATGCCACAACCTAAACTTTCTCGCAAGTTTACAAAGAAACCTAAAGAGGAAACTGACCTACAGCTAGGATGGGAGAAAGGCGATGCCACCGTAAGCGGCGAAATATGGAGATATGTTTCTGGCGCCCTTGATTGGACAGTGATATACAACAATCCAATCACAGGAAAAGAGAACGCTATTCCTCTGGATATAGATGATAAGGGGGCGTTTACGATAAATGTTCCTATTTATAGTCCTACCAATCTTTTTATTGCATCAAAAGCTGCTCGTGTTCCTATAAAAGTAGCGCCTGGAAAGGAGTCAAGTATTATAATCAATCTTCCTGAGTTCTATCGTCAAAATAGTCGCCTATTGAAAGAACAAGAACCTTATGGAAAAAAATATTACTATGCTGGTTATATGGCTAAGCTGAATAACGATCTTGCCAATGAGGATATATCAAATGCCATACAAGAAGACTATTCAAGCATTATTCCTGATATGGATGTAAATGATTACAAGGCATTTATGACAGAGAAATATCACGAAAATGTTGCACATAACAAAGAACTTGACATTAGTCCTCTTGCTAAAAGAATAATGAGCGCTCTTGATGCTTTTGCATTACAAGAAAAGATTGAGTTTGCCGATTACTTTCTTCAAGATGCATTCGCTAAAAAGCATCAACTATCAAGGGAGGAGGCAAAAAAGGCATATAAGCCTGCAAATAGAGCTGAAGACTTCTTAAATTACTACCAACTAATTCCTTACAATGACCCCGAAATACTGCTTGTTCCTAATGTTGGAAATAGTATCCGTAGTTTGGGATATGCACGCAGTCAATCTAATGATCCTTTTGTGGTTGTTCGTTATTTGTCGCAACACGATGATGTATCAGAAGAAGATCGTATTTTTTTCAAAGAGTACATCACAGCACAAAAGAATAACAAAGAATTCAAAAAAGCTGCTTCCATTGAGTCTATATTTAATAAATATCATTCAATAACTGATGAGTATATGAAAAAACAAATGGGTGTAGGTTTTCTTTCACAAATTTTGAACACAGACAATGCTCTAATGTTTGATTTGATTAATGCTCAGGAAATAGGGCGTAGAATTATTGATTTCAATCCACTTGCTGATGCACAAAAAGAAGAGCTATCGGATTTCCCAGAGGTTATCAAACAGGCTCTATTAGACGAGAACGAGGCTCTATTGGCAAAAATTGAAGAGAATAAAAAGAAAACGGGGTTTACAGTATTAAACACTCCCACCAATGAAGATGAGGAACTATTTGTAGAAATGTTGAAGCCATTTAAAGGAAAGGTTATCTTAGTGGATGTGTGGGCAACATGGTGTGGACCATGTATTATGGCAAACAAAGCTATGGAGCCTCTAAAAGCACAACTTGCCGATGAAAAAGATTTGGTATTCCTATATCTAGCAGGGGAAAACTCCCCCGAGAATACATGGAAGAATATGATTACCGACCTGAAAGGTGAACACTACAGGGTGAACCAGGTGCAATGGGATTATCTGAGCGAGAGCCTGAATGCACGAGGAGTGCCAACCTATCTTATCATCGATAGAGAAGGGAATCATTCATTTCATACTGTTGGTTTTCCAGGCGTGGATACCATGAAAAGAGAGTTGATGAGTGCGTTGAATAAGTAAAACCAAAGCATATTGAGTGTATGATTAATAAAGCAATTGATTATGATTTAAAAAAGCAAGAAGTTGAATATTCAAAAACTGACTAAGTGTTTGATCATACTTCCAATTGACTTTGCTACTTATTCCACCAAACAGCGTATATGCCCAGAGTGGAGCGTAACAAAAGACACCACCACAAAGAATCAGTTAAATTCAGCTTAAATTATATTGATAGAAGATGTTAACCCGGTACTATTGTTATGTTTGGGAGTAATTTACCGTTTCGTTCCTTTGAATAATTAAGAGAGGTTTCTATCGGTATTCTTCAATATATTTATCAAGTTTTTCATGTTTTGTTCCTCATCCATACTTGTAGTAGTGGTGGGGATAAAGCGTTTTTAACCTTAGATTTTATTTTACGGGTTTTATTAGCCGTTGCTCGTGTCCGTATTAAGCTCGAAAACTTTACTATCAATTCGTTCAATTGAGCAATCAGTGGCCCATAATCCAATTCTTTGTAGGTAACCTGATAAAAGTTTATCTGCTCGAATATTGCCCTCAATACTTGTTGTGCCTCCTTTTGTATAGCGCCACTATCTATTTTAAGCCTTTTAGATTTGAGCCTATTCCTCTCCATATCCAGCTCATAACATTGATTGTTTGTTTCTTCTAATTTGTTTAGATAATGCTCAAAGCCCAGATCAACCAAAGCATCCTTAATTTCAGGGTTTTCTTTTAAACGTAAGAAAAAAGCAATAATTGTTTGATGAATAGTAACTTGATTGTTTCTTCTTAGTTCGTTAAAGTGTCCGTACACCAATGCTTTCGCAGTAATTATTAAACTTTCTGTACCTTCATAATTTACTTTGTTCAACAGCTTCATATGCATGTTGATAGCTGCAACATACTTTAGTCTCTCTAAATGAAGTTGTTGTATATCATCAGTCAAAGGATGCTTGCCATAAGGGGCAATCAAAAGCTTCATCTTGGAGCGTTGCTCAATCAATAAATTTAATGCATCCTGTAATTTTAGTGCTTCCGGATTGTGCTCCTCAATGCAATTGGTTACTTTCTTTACAAACTGAGGAAGTTCTAGTTTTAGTAGTTTGCTGAGACTGATTTCTTGTATTTGTTGCATGTTTTCAGACTTAAAATTTGAGTTTGCATTGATTTCCGAACACAAATATACTCAAACTAACCTTAAAGCTAACACATTAACTCTTCAAATCTTCCTTATCCATAGGTTTTTCATTGCTAAATGCAAGTTTTTGCACCTAAATGGTATGGTTAGAGAGTTTTTTCTTGGTTCTAATCACTTGTTAGGGTTCTAATACTACGAAATTTAAGATGGAGGGAGCCATTATCATTCATTTTAACATTAAAATAACTATAAACAGACCAAAAACATATGAAATAAGGGCTTTTTTGCAGATTTCCTTACAACGGAGCCTCCGTTGGTTGGTCTGTTCACTATTGGCTGTTAAACGGAGGCTTCGCTTTAACAAATGTGTGCGCAGTGTGTTAAACGGAGGCTCCGTTTAACACACTGTTAACAACAGACCTTGTAACGGAGGCTCCGCTGGCTGGTCTGTTCTAAAAAAACTACTATATCACTACGTTTTGCTATAAAAACAATAATGGAGTAACAATACCGTAAGTTTTTAGTAGCTCACAGTAGATATTCCCATTGTTTCGTGGGTATTTAGGAGTAAATGTGGAAATAACGTTCAGTAAATGCGGAAGCAAGGAGGTAATTGAAGAAAAAAGAAGTGTTAGCTGGTAGTATCACTAACTTTACGATCGTTTACAGGTAGCATCCTTTACAAAATGTTGTAACAATGGATGTGATAAGTGCAATTTCAGTATGAATAGATTTGAATACTTATAGTAGATTACCCAATAAGTTGTGATTTGGCACTCCAATAGTTTTTGATAAATAAAATTATTGATTGTGAGCAGTAGAAGTATAAACAAAGGTAATAAGAGAGCGTCAACCCCCTACTCTACTACATCAATATTTTCTCTCTTTCAGGTATTGTATTACCGAAAAGAAAGCTTCCTTCATGTTATTCGAAATAGATTTCATATCCGATACAATTTGTTTTGCTTTATCGGTTGATTTCTCTAAAAAAGAATAGGTATAATCGATTCCACCATTTTCTTTAGCAAAGTTGATGAGGTATGAGATATTCTCGTCGGTAAAATCTTTGTTATGTACAATGGTTTTTGCCTTTTGGTTATCTGTTGAGCTTGTGTGTTGGAAAGCATACAGTAAAGGCAGGGTTATTTTGCCTTCTCTAATGTCGTTACCAGTTGGTTTGCCGATATTAGCATCATAATAATCGAAAATATCATCGCGCAACTGAACGCTTATACCAATATGTTCGCCTAATTCTGTGAATTTATCCACCACTTCTTTATCTGCTTCAACCGTAAGAGCACCTATTTTCATACAAGCACTCAACAGAGAAGCTGTTTTTTGACGAATAATATTGAAATATTCAGCTTCGTCGATTATCACATTGTCAGCTACGAACAGTTGTTGTAGCTCACCTTCAGCCAATTTCTTTCCTAACTTAGCAATAGTAGATACAATTTCCAGATCCTCAGTAAGCACACTTTGTGTAAGTGCAGAAGAGAGAAAAAAATCGCCACAAAGAACTGTCTTTCGGTTATCGTAAATGCTATTGAGTGAAGGTTGTCCGCGTCTCATATCAGCATCGTCCACCACATCATCGTGAATAAGTGCAGCGGTATGCAAAAGCTCTATAGTAACAGCACCATGATAGGTTTTATCATTTACCTCGCCCAGTGCTTTTGCAGTAAGAAGCAAAAGAATGGGGCGTATCTTTTTCCCATCGGCTTTGTGCATATGCTCAACCATCTCCTGAAGATGAGGGTTCTCACTTCTGATTGAGTTATACAGCAAATCAAATTTCTCTAACTCCTCTCTTATTATTGTTACTGCAAGATTCTTATAATCCATGTGATGTAGTAAATTAATCACAAATTTATGAATAAAACACCTCATAGCAACATTTATTTGTAACTTTACATACTATTAAGTGTTTTTGTTCTCAACTCTTACCAGTTAGTTCATCTAAACAAAACAAATTTATCTTTGTTCCATAATAAATTATGAAAAAAAAACTTTTCCTTCTTGATGCTTATGCACTCATCTATCGTTCGTTTTATGCATTTATCCGAAACCCCAGAATCAACTCAAAGGGTCTGAATACATCTGCCATATTCGGATTTGTAAACACCTTGGAGGAAGTTCTGCGCAAAGAAAATCCTTCTCACATTGCTGTGGCTTTCGATCCTCCTGGTCTTACATTCAGGCACGAAGAGTTTGAACAATATAAAGCGCAACGTGAAAAAACACCCGAAGATATTAAGCTCTCTGTGCCCATTATCAAACAGATAATTGAAGCGTACAATATCGATGTTTTGGAAGTGATGGGCTATGAAGCCGATGATGTTGTAGGCACAATTGCCAAGCGGGTCGATAAGAATGAGTTTGATGTGTATATGATGACATCAGACAAGGATTATGCACAATTAGTGGAAGAGCATATCTTCATTTATAAACCAAGGTTAGGAAACAGTGATGTAGAAATTATGAACGATGAGAGCGTGATGAAAAAATACAAGCTCTCCTCCCCTACTCAAATGATTGACCTGCTGGGATTGATGGGCGATGCATCTGACAACATACCTGGTTGTCCCGGTGTGGGTCCGAAAAGAGCAGAGACACTGCTTACTGAATTTGGAAGTATCGAAAACCTGTTAGAAAACACTGACCAACTAAAAGGAGCACTCAAAAAGAATGTGGAAGAAAACAAAGAACAAATCATACTCTCAAAGTATCTTGCGACCATCAAAACAGATGTTCCTATTGATGTGGATATCGATAATTTTAACCGCAAACCTATCAACGAAGAGGCGATTAGAACTATTTTTGAAGAGCTGGAATTTAGAACACTCTTGAATAGGGTTTTAAATATAGAGCCAACCAAACCTCAAATAAAAATTAATCGTCAAGGTAATCTTTTTGATGACGTTGAAAGTAATGACAATGAACCGTTAATTGATGATTTGCCAGAAAATTATTCTGATATAAATTCAACAGAAAACAATTACTCACTAATTGACACAACTGAAGGCATCAAGGAGCTTAACGAAAAACTATGTGCACAAAAATCGGTAGCCATAGACACCGAGACCACAGGTCTTGATCCTTTGCTTAGCGACATTGTGGGCATCTCATTTTCATACAAAGAAGGTGAAGCTTATTATGTAAATCTCTCGGCAAACAAACAAGAAGCTACCGAGCAGTTAAATCTATTAAGGCCTTTTCTTGAAAACGAATCCATTCAGAAAATAGGACAAAACATTAAATACGATATCCTGATGATTCGTAATTATGAAATTATGCTGAAAGGTCCCCTATTCGATACCATGATTGCTCACTATCTAATAAATCCTGAGACCCGCCACGGAATGGATTACCTGGCTGATACATATCTAAAATATAAAACTGTCCCCATCGAAGAACTCATTGGTCCAAAAGGGAAAAAACAAGGTAATATGCGCGATGTAGATGTAAACATTGCGAGTAAATATGCCTGTGAAGATGCTGATATAACGTTGAGGCTAAAACATAAACTTGAAAAAGAGATAAAAGAGAATGAGTTGGACAAATTATTTTATGAAATAGAATGTCCGCTTATTTACACACTCGCTGATATGGAGTGGACTGGAGCCCGTTTGGATTTGGATGCATTGAAACAATTGTCTGTTGAGCTGACAGAGGAGCTGATAGGACTGGAGGCAGAGATTATTGAGATGGCGGGCATTGAATACAATGTGAACTCTCCAAAGCAAACAGGTGAGGTGCTCTTTGATCACATGAAGATAGTTGACAAAGCGAAAAAGACAAAGACGGGTCAATATAGCACCAGTGAGGGCGAGTTGGAGAAATTGCGCAACAAACATCCCATCATTGAGAAAATATTAGAGTATCGTGGACTAAAGAAACTTCTAAGCACTTACATAGATGCATTTCCATTGCTAATTAATCCTCGATCAAACAAAATACACACTTCGTTCAATCAAACGGTTACTTCAACAGGACGATTGAGCAGTACCAACCCTAACTTGCAAAACATACCCATAAGAGACGAACGGGGTAGGGCAATGCGAAAAGTTTTTATTCCCGATGAAGGTTGCACATTCCTTTCGGCTGACTATTCACAGATTGAATTGCGCATTATGGCTCATTTGAGCAAAGATAAGCACATGACGGAGGCGTTTAACGACGATTTGGACATACATAGCGCCACTGCTGCCAAAATATACAAAGTGCCCTTAGAAGAGGCGACAGGCGATATGCGCGAGAAAGCCAAAACTGCTAACTTTGGCATTATTTATGGTATTTCTGTATTTGGTTTGTCTGAACGACTTGCCATACCTCGTGGCGAAGCCAAGGATTTGATTGAAGGTTACTTTGAAACATATCCAGAAGTGAAGCGATACATGGACAAAAGCATCGAAGTGGCACAAGAGAAAGGATATGTGGAGACAGTGTGTGGTCGTAAACGATTTCTACCCGATATCAACTCACGAAATGGTATTGTGAGAGGTTATGCTGAGCGCAATGCCATTAATGCACCCATACAAGGTAGCGCAGCTGATATTATTAAAATGGCAATGATTCGCATCTTCAAACGATTTGAAGAGGAAGGACTAAAGTCAAAAATGATACTTCAGGTGCATGACGAATTGAACTTCAATGTTCCATTGGATGAATTGGAAGTAGCAAAGAAAATTGTGGTGGAAGAGATGGAGAATGCCTACAAAATGGACGTACCATTGAAGACCGATTGCGGAAATGGAGAGAATTGGCTGGAGGCTCATTAAATGACTAGTAGGGACGCAATGCCTTGCGTCTCTCAACAACTACCAATATAAAAACAACAATACAAGAGCAACAACACAATGAACATACAATCAATATTCATAGCGCAATGCCTTGCGTCTCATCAACAAGCAACACAACAGCAAATTAACAATTAAAGCACAACTATGATTATTGGAATTATAAATCTTGATGGATTTGTAGAGTGGGGGTACTTTGGATTGTTTATGGCAGCCTTTTTGGCTGCAACCATTCTACCCTTTGGGTCAGAGGTTGTGTTTGGAGGGCTAATAGCAGCAGGATTTGATGTATGGACCTCTATTGTGATTGCTACTATTGGCAATTCTATTGGCGGAATGACCAACTATTGGTTAGGCTCGTTCGGTAAAATAGAATGGATAGAACGGTTCATGAAAGTGAAACGAGAACGAATCGAAAAGGTGCAAGATTGGCTTCATGGGAGGGGAGCTATCATGAGCTTCTTTGTTTTCCTGCCTGGAGTAGGCGACATCATAGCCCTCGCACTTGGCTTTATGCGTGCTAATGCTTGGTTGGTGTTATTATTTATGACATTAGGTAAGTTTGCTCGCTATGTTGTGGTAGGATTTGGATTGCAGGAGATTTTATCTTGGTTTTAGGGGCTTAATTTAGCTCTGCATTAAAGCCCATAAGGACTGAAATTTTTAAAGCAAAAAGTATAGAATTATGGTGAAACTCCGTAAGGTGTGGTATCATCTAATCTTACAATATGGTAATAATCAGAGCAATGCCACCCCCTATCGGGGTTTTTCAGCATTGTTGATTATTCTTAGCTACAATAATGACATCCCTTGCGGGATTTCGATTTCTATATATTATTCCACCCTGGAATAGCTCTCTGACCAGTAGCTTGTTTATTAATTAATAGGCACAACTCAGGAGAGCTGCCAACGAAATGTCCTTGGTATACAAAATAGTTGTTCGCTTAAAGCGACACACACATTGCAAATGCGCGCGAGCTGGCCTTTTTATTGAATAGGCTTCGCTTTTTCCCATCTCATCTTTATCAAATGATAAACCTGTATAATAGCAACAAGCCCATTCGAAACAATAAGCGGCCATTTCCATCCCAACAACACACCATAAGCTACAAACAACACGCAGCCAATGAAATTAATGATTCGAATGCGTTTTACTTGCTTAGGAATAAATGATAAAACTAAAAAAGTCATGGCAAAATAGCCAACTATCTCTACTGAATCCATAATAGTAAACTTAAAATTATAATCACAAATATAGCGGTATTTCGTTAGAAACACCGCTATAAATTATATTGATTTGTATCTAAAGAAATGCAATCATTTGTCGCTATATGACAACAACCGTTGATCACCTTCCAGCTTGCGCATTGCCGTAATATCCTGTGTAACTTCAACAACTCCCAAATAGTTGTTCTCTTTGTCCCTCACAGCCGAATACTCAATGTAAATGAATCTCCCCATAAAATTGGACATCCAGAACACTGCTTTGTTTTCCTTACCACTCTTGAAGTCACTGATAATTTGCTCTACAATATGTACACTTCCTTGTGGGTGACACATTCGTACATCTCGACCAATGATAGAGCGGTTACGTTCGAAAACACGATTGGGACTGTGCGAAAAGAAAGCTACTTTGTCGTTAGCATCTACAAAAGTGATATCGATGGGAATGTGTAAAAACAATGCTTCTAACTGCTTAATATCGAATGTGCCCGACGATAATCGAATGGCGTCTGATTCAATATATCCTTGCTTCTCAACTATCACACCCTCAGGTTTCCATTCATCTTCGGGGTCAATCAGGCAAAAGCCAAACTCAATGGTTTCTGTGTATATCTTGTACCACTCTTCTTCGGTGAGCGTATTCATTGCCATGGGAAAAAGAATCTCTTCTTCTTTCATGATCATGCCATCAATCAATTCAAGTACTTTGTTGAGGTAATTTTCTATTATCAATTCTATTTGTTGAACTGATGTGATTGTACTTTCGAGTTCCTTGATAGCATCATTTAGAAAACCCCTCAGCTCATCATGCTTGCCCCACATAACTGTGGGAGGACCAGTGATAAGGTGCTTCTCCATATAAGGAAAAAGCAAGTACTCTTTTCTTTTGTAGTGCTTATCGATGTCAGATAGGGCATTAAAAATGGTACGCATTTGCATCACATATCCAGGTAGTTTGTCAACAGTTAGTGTGTTGACAGATGCAATTAGTTTGCGGGCTTTCTCAATCTCTTCCTTAAGTGCCACATTTTCTTTCTGGAAAGTATCAACTGGATGACCCGCAGGAATAGCTTTAGCTCCACTTTGGTCTATTTTGCCATCTAAGATGTCAGTATGTATATCGCAGAATTCAAGAATCTCTTGTTCTGTCAACAGGTTGCTGTTTATCATCTCCTGCTCAACCTCCATTACTTCATTGTAAGGAACATTAGTAAGCCCCTGAATCAGCTCCTCGCGAATCGAGGCAATATCCTCACCAGCATGTACCCTTAACAATAAGCTGCGCAGTTTATCTTTACGCTGTTGCGAAGGGTTGTTTATTAATTCACTCATATGTTTTCAGTTTATCCTTTTATCATTGTTAGAATCATTTTGAAAGACTCCACTGCATGTAGTGCATGAGGAACATTGGCAGGCATTAGAATGCTATCGCCTTTTTTTAGAAGAAATGGGTTGTTATCAATCTTGATTTCAACTTCGCCATCTATCACTTGCACCAATGCATCAAATGATGCGCTATGCTCTGTAAGACCTTGTCCTTTATCAAAAGAGAAAAGGGTAACATTCCCTTCTTTGCTTTTAACAATTTGTTTGCTAATTATTCCTCCAGATGTGTATTCGATGGAGCCGTCCATCGAGAATATTTTTGATGTTTCAAATGTTGCCATAATTATATATTTTAATTCAGTTAGTAAAAAAGAAAAGTGCAACAGAAGCTTATTTACACTTTCATTACACGCTTCAATATTATATTTAAAGAGACTTTCTCTATGAGAGGCACGAGTTATAAACTCGCGCCAGCCAATTGTAAAGTTTATGCTTCCAAAAGAACTTTCATATCCTCATCCACTGAAGTAATACCTGAAAGTCCAAAATTATTGACAAGTACATTCACAATGTTTGGTGAGAGGAATGCTGGAAGGGTAGGGCCCAAGTGAATATTTTTTACACCCAATGAAAGTAATGCAAGCAAAACTATCACCGCCTTTTGTTCATACCATGCAATGTTGTATGCAATGGGTAGGTCATTCAAATCGTCCAGTCCAAAAGCTTCCTTTAGGCTCAATGCAATCTTAACAAGTGAATAACTATCGTTGCATTGTCCTGCATCCAGTATGCGCGGAATTCCATTGATATCACCTAGTTGCAATTTGTTGTAACGATATTTTGCACAACCAGCAGTTAATATCACTGTATCGTTGGGTAGTTTCTCAGCAAATTCTGTATAATAGTTTCTGCCTCTCATGCGTCCATCGCAACCACCCATAACAAAGAACTTACGAATAGCACCTGTTTTCACCGCCTCAACTACTTGATCAGAAAGGGCTGCTACCTGATTGTGAGCAAAACCACCCACTATCTCACCCGACTCTATTTCAATAGGTGCTTCACACTGTTTAGCGTGTTCAATGAGGGCTGAGAAATCTTTGGGCACTCCCTCTTCTCTGTCAGCAATATGGGGAAACCCTTCGAATCCTGAAGCTCCTGTTGTGTACACCCTGTTAGCATAAGTAGCATTTCTTTTAGGTGGCACTATACAGTTTGTAGTAAACAAAACAACTCCATTAAATGTTTCGAAATCTGTGGTTTGTTGCCACCACGATCCACCGTAATTACCCACGAAGTGTTTATATTTCTTGAATGCAGGATAGTAATGAGCAGGCAGCATTTCACTGTGGGTGTAAATATCAACGCCCATTCCTTCTGTCTGTTTCAATAGCTCTTCCATATCTTTCAGGTCGTGACCACTGATAAGAATACCAGGGTTTTTACCCACACCAATATTTACTTTAGTCATTTCGGGATGACCATAGCTACCAGTGTTAGCGGCGTCAAGTAATGCCATTACTTCAACGCCATATTCACCAGTTTTTAAAACCAATTGTGTTAACTCGTCTGCTGATAGATTATCGTTGGTTGTATCTACCAATGCTTGTTGCATAAATGCATATATCTTGTTGTCTTCGTATTTTAAGTTGAAAGCATGCTCAGCATAAGCTGCCATCCCCTTCAATCCATATATTGTTAATTCGCGAAGTGAGCGAACGTCTTCATTTTCTGTTGCAAGCACCCCTACTTCAAGTGATTTGTCAATCATCTCCTCCTCGGTCTCGCCCACCCAGTGTGCTCCCGAGTATGTTATATCATCAATGTTTTCACCCAAATTTTGCAATCTTTCTTTTGCAGCATTGCGCATTTCATAAGCAATGTGGGTGCGCACAACAAATCTCTTTATATCGAAATTGGCGTTAGTGATGGTCATAAACAAGCTATCGGTAATAAACTTGTTTATTTCGGGTACCTCTACTCCATGTGCTCTTAGACGCACTGTGTAGTGAGAGATTCCTTTACACAAATACATCAACAGGTCTTGCATATTAGCTACATCGGCAGTTTTGCCACACACACCTTTGATTGTGCAGCCTTCGTTCTTAGAAGTTTCTTGACACTGAAAACAAAACATTTTATTCATATCATTATCTTATTTGAGATTTAATTCGTGATTTATTTTAGCGCAAAGGTATAACATACAACCCTCATAAGATGTAACCAAAGTTACACTTTGGATATTTAACAAATATTTTATCGTATGAGCTAAATTTCTTATCTATCTTTAAGCAAAACAAATGAACATGCAAGAGTACGACATATCCTCCTGTCCCCTATTTAAAGGAATAGACCCTGAAGAGCAGCAGGCTTTTTTAATGCGATTCATAAGCAATAAAAAGGTGATTGAGAAAGGGCAATATGTTGTCCGACAAGACGATGAGATACGTCACATGCACTTGTTAGTGAAAGGAGTTGTGCGAACAGGAATGATAACGCAAGAAGGTAATTCACTCGAAATAGAATTCATTGATGCTGTGAGACCATTAGCACCCGCTTTTATGTTTGCTCATTATAACAGATTTCCTGTTGATGTGATTACCATTGAGGAGTGTCATTTTCTTTTGATACCCACACAAGAGTGGTTGAGCGAAATGATGGGTAACGAAGTGTTATTGAAAAACTTTTTGAAATTGAACTCAAACATGATTGTGTTTATGTCTCAAAAACTACAAATGATATCCATCAAGAGTATCAAGGGGAAACTCTCTTTGTATCTTCTGGAAAACACCACTGAAGAAAACCGAAGTTTTGTATTGAAAAGAAACCGAACACAATTAGCTGAATATTTTGGTGTTCAACGTCCATCTTTAGCACGTACAATTGCCGAATTGGTAGAACAAGAGATTATTGCAATTGATAAACGAGAGGTGACTGTGTTGAAGAGGGATGAATTGAAGAAGGTGTTGTGATTTAATTATGAAGTGGAGTAGAGGAGAGCTCAACCGTTTTCTTATTATTTAGCACTACTATTCTATTCAAAATATCGGTTTGTATTTCACTTGACCCTATTTCAGTTGAAGAATGAATTGTAAACACATAGTAGAAGTATAAGCAGTTTAGTTCAAAACTATCCCATTGCTCTTCTAATATGGTAGTTCGATATTCTCTATCCAGTATATCGTTTAAATCCTGATAACTTAATTTGCACTTTTTCAAAAATAAAAGGATATATGCCACCTCTAATCCTATAGGATATATACCAAATGTATCCCAATCTATCAAGTAGTTGTCTGCAAACACATTGCCTCTGTGTATGTCTCCATGAGTTAATATATAGGGACTTTCACTTATCTTATTTTCAATGTCTTTCAAGTGGAAGCTATCACCTAATAATTCAGATGCTCTTTTTTCTGCTTCTTCAATCTTCCTTTCATATTCAAAATATATTTTATAATCTCTCAAAAAGATAGGGGCTTCGGTAATCTTATCTTTTACATCAGGGAGTTGTGATAATTTGTAAAGTTCTCTCGACAAATTGAAAACAATTGCTCCAACCTCTTTTTCTGCTGATGAAACCAACTCAACAAAATTAAAATAAAATATAGTTATCAGCTCTCCTTCAAATGAACAGCATAAAGCGGGTGCTTTGATATTATTATTATCTTTCATCGAAGCGAAGATATTATCATAAAACCAATTCAGTCTAACAATTTCAATAGAGCTGTTAAAGTGAGCTTTTTCAAAAAAAACTTCATCATTATTTATCACTTTTCGAAAAGCGTTCAAATTATATGCACCAGAGCCAGAGCCAGTAAATTGAGTGTGTGAAAATTTCATATCCATTTGTGGTACAAACTTCTGTAATATTTGACCATATAGCTTACGGTTATTGGCTTTTCTCAAGAATATGGTTATTTTTCTCAACTCATCTTCTTTTATAGCTAAAGGATAGTTTCTTGTTTTTAAGTAAAAAGATTCTGCGCTTGGCAAATTATCAACATAGAAACCAAGGTGACACATTGTCTTCAGTACTCTATAGTTAAAATGTCGTTTAACATAAGCCCCTATTTTAGATAGATTAAAATTCGACTCAAGTGCTTTACTTAACAAGTTCATACTATAAGAAATTGAGGTTCAACTTTTATTCTTTCTTTAAGGATAACAAACCACTCGGTTTTTATTCTCATTGTGTTTTTGTTGCTTTAGATCATTCATAAGTTTTTTAAAAAAGAAAAGCGATGAAATAAAGTACAATCCATTTCGTTATATATATAAACACTAAATATGTATAAATGTTTTAAATTTACAGGAGTATTTTTAATAAAACTTCATGTTCATTCTTTTGGTCAAGATATCTAAAGAGTAGAGTAGGGTGTAAGCTATTAGGACAACTCTTGTATGAGTTCAAGATTCTATGAATGAGTCGATTTTGTCCCTATCTTCCTAAACGGAATTCAGAGGATGAAATAAAAAAGACGCAATAAATCGACGTCTTTATGTTTTCTGTTATAACACATATTATAAATAATGTGTTGAATAATGTGGGGTTATAAAATTACTTCCTGAGTCAGTCAAGGGTTAATCATTCATTTCCTGCGTCAACGTATTTTAAGGTACAACATTCGTTATATGCAACAATCCTCTATACATTAAACCTAAAATGCATTATATCCCCATCCTGCACAACATATTCCTTGCCCTCAACACTCATCTTTCCAGCTTCTTTACAAGCGTTTTCTGAACCATAGCTAATAAAATCCTCATATTTTATCACTTCAGCACGAATAAATCCTTTCTCGAAATCGGTGTGAATTACTCCTGCACATTGAGGGGCTTTCCAGCCATCCTCAAAAGTCCATGCACGCACTTCAAGTGGCCCAACTGTAAAGTATGTTTTCAGATTTAACAAGCGGTAAGCTGATTTAATAAGACGGTTAACCCCTGATTCCTTTAATCCAACTTCTGCAAGAAACTCTTCGCGTTCTTCAAATGTTTCAAATTCAGCAATCTCAGACTCTATTTTTGCAGCAACAACAATGACTTGTGCATTTTCATTTTTCACTGCTTCTTTCACCAGCTCAACATATTTATTCCCACTAACAGCACTCTCCTCGTCGACATTGCAAACATACATTACTGGCTTTGATGTTAGCAGATACAACTCATTCGATATTTTTAGGTCATCTTTGTTGTCAAACACTACACTACGAGCAGACTTCCCTTCTAACAAGGCATTGCGAAGTTTTGAATAAATCTCGAACTCTCGTTGTGCATCTTTGTCTTTTGCAGTTCGTGCAATTTTTTCGACACGATCAATTCGCGACTCTATTGTTTCGAGGTCTTTCAATTGCAACTCTATATCAATAATCTCCTTATCTCTTACAGGATTTATACTTCCATCGACGTGCGTTACGTTTTCATCGTCGAAGCAACGCAACACGTGTAATACAGCATCAGTTTCGCGAATATTGGCAAGAAACTTATTTCCCAATCCTTCTCCTTTGCTTGCACCTTTCACTAAACCCGCAATGTCCACAATTTCTACTGTGGTGGGCTGAACACGTTGTGGTTTAGCTATTTCAGATAATTTATTTATTCTTTCGTCGGGAACAGTAATTACTCCAATATTGGGTTCGATGGTGCAAAATGCAAAGTTAGCTGCTTGTGCTTTTGCGTTCGATAAACAGTTGAAAAGTGTAGACTTCCCCACATTAGGAAGCCCAACAATACCGCATTGTAATGCCATTTTATATACCTTTTTTATTTTTGAGTGTGCAAAGGTAGTAAAATTTAAGCATATAAATAAAATAGGGTAGGGCGACTATTCTTATTTTAGGCATAGATAATAGATTGTTATGTTTGAAATTGCATTGTAATTAAAGGGGAATGTCAATATTGACTGATATGCTTAAAGCAAGTCGATTATTGGAATTAGCAACTTGTTTATTCTACATCTCAGTTGCTTTATTTCCAAATGTCAGTTAATAGTCCTATTTTTGCAAATTCAAAAAAATAACGGTAAAAGTATATAAATCAATCGTTAGTTGATTCCACACTCACAGATCAAGTCAACACAAACATTGCTTTTCAGAACGACAAGTAAGCAATAGGTTATCAAACTACATATTAATAGGTCGCTTATAATCAAGTACTTTTCAGCAACTGACTTAATAAAATAAAAAATGGAAAAAATTTTCAATATATTCAATTTCAAAGATAAAATCAATTATAGAACCGAGATACTCTCGGGTCTCACAGTTGCTCTTGCATTAGTTCCTGAGGCAATAGCATTTGCCCTAATTGCAGGACTTTCACCCTTAACAGGACTCTACGCAGCTATTGTGATGGGATTTGTTACATCCATTCTTGGAGGACGACCTGGCATGATATCGGGTGCAACAGGAGCAGTGGCTGTTGTGATTGTAGCACTGGCTATTTCGCATGGTGTGGAGTATGTATTTGCAACAGTAGTGTTGGCAGGAATAATTCAAATATTAGCAGGTGTACTAAAGTTAGGGAAACTTATGCGACTTGTACCACAACCTGTTATATTTGGTTTTGTGAACGGATTAGCAATAATCATTTTCATGGCACAACTCGACCAATTTAAAGACCCTTCGGGCAGTTGGTTAACAGGTACACCGCTCTATGTGCTTCTTGGATTGGTTCTCCTAACAATGCTTATTATTTGGGGATTGCCCAAAATAACCAAAGTAATTCCTGCATCGCTTGTTGCAATTCTCACAGTGTTCGGATTAGTAATAGCCTTTGGCATTAACACCCACACAGTGGGAGACATTGCCTCTATTCAAGGTGGTTTTCCTCCTTTCCATTTGCCGAATGTTCCATTTTCCTTTGAAACATTGAAAATCATCTTTCCTTACGCAGGCATTATGGCAGCAGTAGGACTGATTGAAAGCTTACTGACACTCAACATTGTTGATGAAATGACGGAAACCCGTGGAAATAGTAATAAAGAAGCTGTGGCGCAAGGAGTAGCCAATATGCTTTCGGGCGTTTTTTCAGGGATGGGTGGTTGTGCAATGATTGGGCAGAGTTTGATTAATATATCATCAGGTGCAAGAGCACGCCTATCAGGAATTGTAGCTGCATTGGCTTTATTGATATTTGTGATGTTTGGTTCAGGAGTGATAGAGCAACTACCTATGGCTGCTCTCACTGGAGTGATGATAATGGTAGCAATTGGTACTTTTGAGTGGGCCAGCCTGCGCACATTCAACAGAATGCCCAAGTCGGACGTGTTTGTAATAATAGCAGTTACGCTTGTAACAGTTATATTAGGCAATTTAGCATTAGCGGTATTTGTAGGGGTAATCATTTCAGCACTCGTTTTTGCTTGGGACAATGCAAAACGAATCCGAGCAAGAAAACGAATTGACGAGAAGGGTGTGAAACACTACGAAATATATGGGCCACTTTTCTTTGGTTCAGTTACTGCATTCAATGAGAAATTTGATGTGCTGAACGATCCTGATGAAGTGGTAATCGATTTTAAAGAGAGCCGCGTAGTGGATATGTCAGCCATTGAAGCGCTTAATAAATTAACTGAACGCTATCTGAAAGTAGGTAAGAAAGTGCAATTAAAACACCTTAGTAAAGATTGTCAAAGACTATTGAAAAATGCAGATAAGATTATTCAGGTGAATGTATTGGAAGATCCAACGTATAAGCTACCATTGGATAAAGTGTGAAGTAAAGCAGGAGGGTTATAATAGAACTTATGGTACTTAATCTAAAATACTACTTACATTTCAACTCATAATTCAAAAATCACATCATTAAACGAAATACTTTAAGAGGCATTTCTGAAAGTGACCTCAAAACAATAAAAAACAATCTAATTTTATCCAAAGAAAGAATAAAAATAATATATTTACAAAAGAGTTCAGATTCACACATAATTCTTGAAGTTTACTCATGAAGTATTTTTTTTACATAGCAGTTTTTAATGCATTCTTTTTCACTCTTTTGCTCTTTCAAAAGAAAAAAAGAATGATTCACGACAATATACTTATTGTTTGGTTAGTCTATCTTGGTTTATTCATTGGTAGCTATTCGTTGTATTCTCACGAGCTGTTTACACAATTTAATTTACTTTCTGCCAGTTTCATTTCGCTTTTTATGTTGTTGGGGATCTTTCTTTATCTATATGCCTCAAAGCTGGTATCAAAACGGAAGAGATTTAATAAAAAAAACCTTTTGCATCTACTTCCCTTTGCAGCCTTTAATCTTTATCTTCTTGGGGCATCTTTTTTTCCCGATGTTGCCAATGAGATAAGATTGGAGAACGTACACACCAATATGCATCATCCATTGCTATTTCAGCTTTTCTTGATTATTACATTGCTATCAGGACCTTTTTACTTTGTGCTGACGCTGAAACTATTTCAGAAGCACGACATCAATGTGTTTAATAATTTTTCATCAATCGAAACAATTAACCTTGAGTGGTTGCGTAAACTGGTCATTATTTTTGGAATCATTTGGACCATACTAATTATTATCACTGTCATACATCATGTATTTAATCTGTTTTCGATGGTTTTTTGCACGGACAGTTTATTCTTAGCTTTGTCCATATTTGTTATTCTAATTGGTTACTTTGGATTAAAACAAAAAGTTATTTTCGAGAATGAATTAGAACAATCACCCGTTTTTGAAGAAGAGAAATTAAAATATTCAGGTTCAACTTTAAAAGAAGATGAAGCCTCTGTGTATGTCGAAAAGTTGATCGAGTATATGCGATTAAAAAAACCATATTTAAATCCTGAATTAACATTGACTCAACTCGCATCTGATATAGATATTACTACACATCATTTATCGCAAATCATAAATGAGCAGTTCAAGCTCAACTTCTTTGAATATATTAATCAATTCAGAGTTGAGGAAGTAAAATCACGCATCCATAACCCTAAATTTGAAAACTACTCCTTGCTTGGAATTGCTCTTGATTCGGGATTCAACTCTAAGTCATCTTTCAACCGAATATTTAAGAAGTTTACCAACCAAACCCCATCTCAGTTTAAATCGACAGTAGCAGACAAATAATATGCTGTATGCTGTTTACACTTATTCAAGTCCTATCTTATAAAGTACTCCTTGTATAAGGGTTTTTACACGTCTCACTTTATAATATGAGGCGATTAACCTGTGTCTATACATTACTTTTGCTCTTGAAATCATTCTCAAACATATTATTAAAGGAACAATTAAATTATGAAGAACAAAAACAAAGAGTTTTTAGAAGAAACACTGCAAAGAATAGGAAGCTACGGAGAAGCAAATCCTGAATTAATGGAAGCATTTTCTAACGTGCACCGTATAGGCACACAATCGGGCGCATTATCAACAAAACACAAAGCATTGATTGCACTTGGCATTTCAATAAGTGTAAAGTGTGATGGTTGCATTGCCATGCATACCACTGAAGCGTTGCAAAATGATGCTTCTACAGATGAACTTGTTGAAACAATCGGCACAGCTATATATATGGGAGGAGGACCCTCTGTTGTATTTGGGGCAAAAGCCTATGAAATGCTGAAAGAGTTTGACAAGAATAAATAATAGAAATTATCATTAATCATTAACCACTAAAACATTAAACATTATGAAATTAATAAGTAGATTATCACAACAAAGCCTTAATAAAGACAGTAAGAAAACAAAGTTTATCAAAGCAAAATTAGTTACATTAGCGCTGTTTGCGTTGTTATTAATGAATACACTAAGTGCTTTTGCACATTGCGATTCGTATGACGGACCAGTAATAAAAGAAGCTCAACAAGCCCTGGCACTAAACAACGTGGACTTGGTGCTAAAATGGGTAGATGCAACAGATGAACCAGAGATTACCAAGTTGTTCAATAAAACATATGAATTGAAAAATGGTGATACTGAGATTTATGCAATTGTAGAAAAGCATTTTCTTGAAACATTGGTTAGGTTGCACCGTGCAACAGAAGGAGTGGGTTATACTGGATTAAAACCTGCTGGAAGTGCATCCCCAATCGTTGTTATGGCAGATAAGTCAATAGAAGACAAAGACATTGACAACTTGGCTTCAAAATTTATTGCTCACATCGAGAAGGTTGTGCGTGAAAAGTACAAAAAAGTAGCAGAGCTGAATTTGGTTAAAGATCAATCCATAGAAAAAGGAAGAGAATATGTTGATGCTTATGTCGATTATACGCATACATTGGAAGGAATTCATGAAATTATTGATAATGGACCTGGAGCTCATCAACATTAAGAGATATATTGATGATGTAATACAAATAGATGCTGAAGATGATTGTAAAGAGACGCCCGTAGAGGGCGTTTCTGGTATAATATAGAGGCTTCTCATAATTATCACAGATGAATAAACTCTCTGCTATTATTGTCCAATCGCAAGACACACATTTTCAATTTTCAATTCTTAAAAACAGAGCCGAATCTGGTTCGTGCTTGTCCACTATGCCAATTGTCTTTTCAGCATAGTCTGCCATTTCCGATTTCATCAGTCGAGAGTAAGGTACTCGCTTGATTTTAATTACTTGTGTAATCATGATACTAGATAAAATTGTGTACTATCCGGTATGACTTTCTTTTTTTGTTTTGTCAAAATTGATAGCCCTTTGCGAAGGCATACCTTTTAGTACGGAATTAATAATAATTATTTACAAAGAGCATATTTAGTTATTGGTCTAATTTTACTAACAATAAAGTTTTGCAAAACATTTCCTACGCGTAGGAAATGAAGATGGCACGGCGAAAATCGTTTTGTTTGCGTAAGAAGTGATGAAAGACCGTCTAAACTCATTTCCTACGTGAACAAAGGCATGTTCTTGTGTCATACGTGCCATTCCCCACGTTTTATTCGACAGTCGCCAGTCTAAGTTTCTTTTTTCGGCATCGAGTGCACTGTTTTTCTGTAGTTTTTTCAATTCTCAGCAAAATTTCGTCCATTCATCCTTCTTTTCTCTCTTTTTTGGGCAAAAAAGCCTCATTTTTCTTTTGCAAAACATTTCTTACGCGTAAGATTCAATTTTCGCCGGGCGATCGCCGTTTCTTTTGCGTAAGAAATGTTTTCTCCTAGTTTTCTTATATATTTATGTCGGGTTAACATAGATTTCACATTTCAAAGAGCGCAAAATTAACGGTGGTTTGCTTTGTCACTAAATGACCGCTAATCCTTTCTATAACACCGTATAAAGATAGGAAAAGCAATTGAAATATACAACTATTTCAGCATGAAAATCGGTCTGTTTTCAAGAAAAAACACAAATAATATAGTTGTAATATCTGGTGGACGGATAGAAAAAGAAAATCCCTCCATTTGTGGGGGGGGATTTCATTTTTCATAGATTAGGGGGGTCATCAATTTGATGAAGATTGGGGGGGTGGTTACAACCGTTACGGTTAAAGTGACGGCTGGTTACAGCTGGTGACACCCAAGGTTACAGCTAAATTTGCTGATAGTCAGGTGGGTGACAGCTAAAACGGCTAAATTAGGTATTGTATATTTATATTACTATTACACTATTATACTTTCTCGTGCGTTACTTTAAATATAGCTGTATTAGCTGTCACCGCACTGAAATACAAGTACATAAGCTGTAACCTTGGGTGTAACTTGCCGTATTTAGCTGTAACCGGTGACACCTAATCGCTAAAAAAGCAACTAATTTACACTGTTAGCAACCAATTTATCATCTGAGTTATTTTCATTTTCATTATCCAAAAAGAACCACAATCTCTTTTTTGCTTGAAACTCTATATTTATCCCATGTTTCTTGACATAAGCATCAATCATTTTTCCTGTATTATTGTGGTGAAAAAGCTTCTCACTTCTAAGTGGTGAGTTTTTCTTATACTCATTCAAAAAGTCTAACACTTTAAATTTTCCGTTCGCCCTCATCACATCAAATATTCGTTCAAACTCTTCCAGAACTATATCATTCGAGAAATAGATCCAGTAATTGTCCACATCCTTTGAGTAGGATACTCTTTTTAGTCCTGTAGTAAGATATTGTGTTGCACAAGCAATTAGAAACTCAAAGTATAGTTGCCACTCTTTGCTGTCCCATTCATCAAAAAACCTGCGCTTAAAATGGTTTATGGGTACATGTTCTTTGTTCCAAAAGTTTGAAAAGAGGAGATTGGTACTGTAGTATGAGCGTAAATATAAGCGATGAAACAGGAAAAACGATTTTACTTCATTTCTTCAACACCCGCTATCAATCCGTTTGCTATAAAATTGTCTCCCCAACTTAGTTTTGAAATAGTATATGTCTCTTGCTTTCCTTCCAGATAGTTAATCGCCATCAGTTTCTCTGAACCATTTGTTGATATAAATGAATCTCCAATCGCTATTTTTTGAATTTTCTCAAATCCTTTGTACTGATTAGATTTGTCAGGTTTTAAAGAAGCCCAACCTTTGTCTTTAATTCTAAATGGATGGTCTTGTGTTGCGGTTATCTCTAATCCGCTTTTAAACTGATAAGTCACAAGTCCGTGATGTATTACTTTTTCCAGTTTCTCAATCTTGGCAGATATTATTGACTTAGTTTCAAAGTCCAAACAGGCAACCTTATCACCTATTTGTAAGTCCTCTATATTTTTGGTTGATTTATCTGCTAACATAACTTTTGTTCCCTTTGCGAAACAATGAACATCAAGTCCATCAAAATAAATCTCAGAAACTACAACATCATCGTATTTTAATCCTTTGTAAACATCAAGTATTTCAAACTTCAATGTCCAGTCTGGTTTTGTTTTGAGGGCATCCCAATTCTCTCTATCACCATTCCCTATTGGGTCAACTTTAAAGCACTGTGAGCCACGTATATCTTTTAAATTCAAAGTGGCATAAGGTTTATTATCAATGTACACCTTGAGTTTTTTTACCCGTGAATTGTTTTCCCATGCTGTCTTACTTTTCACATGTCCATTTACAATGATAATCTCGTTAATTCTGGGTGATGTTGCCTCAAATGTATACAGAAGATATTCACCAATTCCATAACCATCTACACCTTCGGCCCACACATTTTTATAATTTAAATCATGTGCATTTTGAGGGACGTAACTATTTGCTCCTTGCGATTTTAAATAACTTGAAGCGGTAACTTCTTTAGCTCCACCACCACAATACCAACTACAACCATTTCCAATTATATCCCAATAGTCTTCCATTGTTTCATCAACTTTTGAATATGCATCTTTCTCTTGTTGAGACAAATCGTCAAACTCTACACCATTTGACATTTTGTCTTTAATCTTTTCATAGGTTTTAAGATTATCGTTAAATTCCTTTTCGCCCGAAGTGCTCAAATCTAAAAGTCTCGTTGATGTTGGATTTATTTCTTTTATTTGTGAAAATCCAAGCTGTGAAATCAAAAGCAGTCCTATTATCAGAAAATGTTTCATAGTTGTACGGTTTATTAAAATGGTTTGGTAACAGTTTTACTATGCGCAATGGGCAATTAAAATATCATTTGCTTTCAGTTTTATCATTATTTTTGTCAACATATATTTATGATAAATTAAGCACTTAAGACCCGCACTACGTATAGCTATTATAGCATATTTTTAATTCAATAGTTTTCTCTCCAAATAGTTGTAAAGCTCCTTTACTCGCTGTCTTGTTATTGTTAACATTCTGTCGGCAGCATTTATTCTTTGCATTGATCCGCCGCCTGAGTAATAATCACTCATGAGAACTTCATTTAATTTTAATTCAGAGTCTCTGAAGATAATCCAATTTCTCTGCGATTTTCTCAATACTTCCTTGTCTTCATCGTTCAAACTTTTCAAAAGAAGCCGATAGTATTTATTCAGCAAATTATCAAAGTCACTATTCGCATCAAGTATCGCTTTCACTATTCCGTGGGTTGAATAATCAATATTAAGTTTGAGTCTTAGCCGTTCTTCAACCTTAAATGTATCGACACTGAACTCTACGAATAAGTTGTCTGTATACTGGATATTTTCTTTGAGGGAGTTTTTTAATTTCTGAGTTTTCATCTCTATTGCTGTTTCAATTTTAGCTGAATCAGCTATTGTCAATTGACTGACAATTTGTCCAAAACAATTAACTCCAAAAGTTAAGGTCGTTAATATGAGCAGAAGTGTTTTCATTTCACTGTGGTATATCTGGTTTATATTTGGTAAATATACAAAAACATATTATAACATAACAAAACAAGTAGTGTGATTTTTTTATATTTGTATAAAGATATTCCTGATTCTCTTTAGTAACAACAATCATAAATAAACACTGATGGCTGTTGGTTTATGTTTGATTGTGGAATTTTAAATTGTATATTTGTGAAAAACAGAATTCAATAAATGAAGAAATTATTTGCTGATATATATTTAGGTGATAGTAAGGAAAAACTAAAATTGTTAGGAGATAACTCTATTGATTTAATTATGACATCACCTCCTTATGCAGACCAAAGAAAAAGCACTTATGGAGGAATACATCCAGATAATTATGTAGAATGGTTTTTACCAATCTCAGAACAATTACTACGTATATTAAAACCTTCCGGAACTTTTATTTTAAATATAAAAGAAAAAGTAGTTAATGGAGAGAGAAGCACCTATGTAATGGAGTTGATATTAGCTATGCGTAAACAAGGATGGTATTGGACAGAAGAGTTTATTTGGCATAAAAAAAACTCTTTCCCAGGTAAATGGCCTAATCGGTTTAGGGATTCATGGGAACGACTGCTGCAATTCAATAAAGAAAAAAAATTTCACATGTATCAAGACGAGGTTATGGTACCTATGGGAGATTGGGCTAAAGCTCGTTTGAAAAATCTTTCCGAAACAGATAAAATAAGAGATAATTCAAAAGTAGGTAGTGGTTTCGGTAAAAAAATATCAAACTGGTTAGACAGAGATATGGCTTACCCAACAAATGTACTTCATCTTGCTACAGAATGCAATAATAAAAATCATAGTGCAGCTTTTCCACAAGAGTTGCCTCAGTGGTTTATAAAACTATTTACCAAAGAACACGATGTTGTTCTGGATCCGTTTATGGGATCAGGCACAACACTGGAAGTGGCAAATAGAATGATAAGGAACTCTGTAGGTATAGATATTGTTCCAGAGTACTATGAAATGGTTAAAGAGAAATTAATACCCGTAGACTTAGTTTTATTTGAAGAGAATGAAAAATATGAACCTAAATGACGTATTGCAATACGTTGAAAATAACATTGGAGTGTTTCATGAAAAACGCATCCAAAGCTTGGATAACTTACAACTTTCAAAAATACTAAAACGGAAGAATCCTTATCTTTATAAAGCAAAAAACGTTTTAACAGCAGATGAAATTGTAAGAAGTATTGTTGATGCTCATCTTTCATCAAGTGAAGAGGGGATTTTTGGAGATTGGCTTGAAGGACTTGCCATCTTTATTAATGAGAAAGTATACAATGGTTGGAAATCTGGTATTCCTGGAATCGACCTTGAGTTCGATTATGAAGATAGACGTTTTATTGTAACTATAAAGTCTGGGACTAATTGGGGTAATAGTTCTCAGATAAAAAGATTAAAAGATGATTTCAGAACTGCCAAAAAGACATTGCGAACAAGTAATTCTCAAATGAATATTGTTGCTATCAATGATTGTTGTTACGGTAGAGATAATAATCCTGATAAAGGGATTATTTTAAATTCTGTGGGCAAGAATTTTGGAAATTTATTTCGGGTGAAGAAAATCTTTACACAGAAATTATAGAACCTCTGGGATATAAAGCTAAAGAGAAAAATGATGCGTTTATGAATTCGTATGCACAAAAGCTAAATAAATTTACCAAAGAGTTTACTACAGATTACTGCAAAGTATCAGGTGATATAGATTGGGAAAAGTTAGTTAAGTATAATTCTGAAAAGAAAAGCTGAAAGATTCTATCAATAATAAACAAACTATATAAGTACAACTTTAATACTTAAATAACCAGCTAAATCATAGCTTACAATGATAATTAGATTTACATATCTATTCGTTGAAACTTGCTACATGTACAAAAAACACACATGCATCTGACTTGCCAAACCAATATATTTAAAAAAGTAGCACGACCGGGAATCGAACCCGGATCTAAAGTTTAGGAAACTCCTATTCTATCCATTGAACTATCGCGCCAATTGTTTATAAGATTACAATGCAAAAGTAAACGATTTTTTGATGTTTTCCAACAGAAGTTTATTTTATTGGCAACAGAAGGTGCATATAACGGATTATAATCCAAAACCTACGATATGATATCCAAACAAAATTGTTATTTTTGTGTTCATATTTTAAATAAACTTGACTGGTAAAGTCAAGAACAACTGTTTAGTTATTTATAAAACTTATTTTAAACAATGAAAAAAATCGCCATACTTTACGGTACATCAGGAGGAAATACCGAATCAATAGCTGAAAGAATACAAGAATTATTTGACGGAGAAGCCGATATATTTGATGTTTCCAGCGTTTCTATTGATGAGGTTCAGCCTTACAAATACTTAATATTGGGCGCATCTACCACTGGAATGGGAGATTTGCAAGACGATTGGGATAGCTTTCTACCAACGTTTTCGTCTAAAATGGATTTCACTGATAAAACAGTGGCTATATTTGGTTTGGGAGATAGTGCTTCTTTCTCGAGCAGCTTTGCTGAGTCTATTTTTGTTTTACATGACGAACTCAATAGCAAAGTGAAAATTGTTGGTGAGATACCTGATGAGGGTTATACCTATGATGATTCGTCTGCTGTTGTTGATGGCAAATGGTTAGGGTTGGCACTTGACGAGGACAATGAATATGACGAGACGGAAGAACGCCTTGAAAAATGGGTGGAACAGTTGAAAGAGGAATTTGTATAAAGACTTTTTTTAATGTATATCCTAACATTGCATATTCTGTAATTATATAACAATTGTGTAGAAAGGTTCTGATATTTTTATTATCAGAACCTTTTTTTATTGCAAAATTCAGCTAAGAAATTATTCTTTGGATATAAAGAAACTTTCAATCTCTTCGAGAGAAGTGTCTTTCAAAATTATTCTTTTTCTTTTGTCTAAAAAATAAATTGTAGGAATAGTTTTTATGTCATAAACCCGGTTATTGGTTAGTATTCTTGATCTATCGTAAGCATTGATCCAGTTTTTTTGTGGCATTGTACTTACACTATTTCTCCAACCCAATACATCACTACCTGGATAGATATTTAAAACAGTGAGCATACTTCTGCTGAAACTATTTCTTGAAAACACGGGTTTCAATACTTCAGAGTTGTTTATATTATCAATGATGGTTTCGCATAATGGGCAATCTGGTTGGCTAAAAAAGAGTATCACATAGTTACTTCGAATTGAATGCAACCTTTTCCAATTGCCTTTAGGAAGGGTATAAACAAAATCAGTTGCTTTAGTACCCACTCTGTTCTTATGAATCATTTCTTGCTGAAAAGCATACATTTCCTGTTCATCTTCTGGCAACATACCTGACCTTAACACAGTTTCGAGCACTGGCATATATAACTCTTCGTTACGAAATGGGGAGTCGGCATCGTAATAATATTTTTGATATAAAGATGCAAGGTGTGCATACATATCAGGATTTTCCTGAGCTTTGAGCAGCATATACTTAATCGATCGAGAGGCATACTTGAAAGGTATATAATTTAAAACATGTATATAATCGACAAAACCTTGTTCAGTAACTTCAGGTTGAGATATCAGAGATGTGTCATTAAAAGAAAATAAATCCCAGAAGTGTTTGGATAAATGGATAGCCCGCTCCTTTTCATTTGTTATTGATGCTGGAACTTTGGGAATGGGGAAAAGAGGATTATTATTTTGTATCAGAACATAACCATCCAATTCATATTCTGGTTGTTCGGCAACCATCGTTTTTTTTGCTCCACAACCAGTTACAACAACAAAGGCAGTTGTTATTAGTACTAATAAGATATGGCTAATTTTCATACAAAGCTCTCTTTCAAAATTGGTTAAGCAACGCTTTTTGCTGTTCATACAATGCTGGAATGTAATTAAATAACAAACATACAAAGCTGGAATGTAATTAAATAACAAACATACAAAAAAAAAGTTATTTAAATCTTCAAAAAAGCGGAATATTTTTTATTTGACCTCATAATTAACAATAATAAAGAGGTAGATGTTGTAATTGGTGTTAGAGATTAACTTTATTATTATTTGATTGAACCAATGCGGTCTTTCTTAATTTTGTAGCACCTAAAACTTGAAATATTTGCATTAGTTGATAGGTGTTTAAAGTCATTTATTTTCATTAGATTTGTAGTTCAAAATAGAATATTATGGATAACTATATTGTTTCGGCTCGAAAATACCGCCCCTCGACTTTTAAAACAGTTATTGGTCAAAACGCATTGACAACTACCTTAAAGAATGCGATTTCGAACAACAAGCTGGCACATGCTTATTTATTTTGCGGACCACGAGGTGTTGGGAAGACTACTTGTGCACGTATTTTTGCAAAAACCATCAATTGTTTTAATCTGACTGCTGATAATGAAGCATGCAACAATTGTGAATCATGTGTCGCATTCAACGAGAACCGTTCATACAATATACATGAAATGGATGCTGCATCCAATAACTCTGTTGAGGATATTCGCAACCTAATTGATCAAGTAAGAATTCCACCACAAGTTGGAAAATATAAAGTATATATTATTGATGAGGTACACATGCTTTCTACGCAAGCATTCAATTCATTTCTGAAAACTTTGGAAGAGCCTCCCAAACATGCTATTTTCATTTTGGCAACAACAGAGAAGCATAAAATAATTCCAACCATTTTATCTCGTTGTCAAGTTTATGATTTTAACCGAATTAATTTGACAGATATTGTAGAGTATCTCAACTTTGTTGCAAAAGAGGAAAATGTAACTGTAGAACAAGAAGCATTAAATATCATTGCTCAAAAAGCTGATGGAGGAATGCGTGACGCATTATCTATTTTTGATCAAACAGTTAGTTACACTGCGGGTAATGTAACTTATAAAGCTGTAATTGACAATTTAAATGTGCTGGATTACGAATATTACTTCAAAATAACGGATGCTGTATTAAATGGAAATGTAATAGATTGTTTGCTTATAGTGAATGATATTCTTAATAATGGATTTGAAGGGCAACACATTATTTCGGGAATAGCTTCTCATTTTCGCAACTTGATGATAAGTAAAGATCCTCGCTCTGTAATGCTTTTTGAAGTAGGACCATCTATAAAGAAACGATACATTGATGTTGCAAAAAAATGCTCTAATGAGTTTTTATACAAAGCCATTGCGATTGCCAATGAGTGTGATTTAAACTATCGGATTAGTCAAAACAAACGACTGTTGCTTGAACTGGCTTTCATTCGTATGTGTCAACTTACTACTCCGACGGCAGAGGGTAGTAGTGCTCCACAACAGACAATAAAGCAAATTGATGCATCGCAAACAGTTCGCACACATGTACCAGAGACTGCTGCACCTACTATAGTAAAAGAGAAAGAGGAAAAAGAAGAAGTTGAAGAAAAAGAGTCGAAAGAAAGTCTGTTGACTGAAAGTGCACCTCATTATGTTGATGTGCAACAGCCCAATAAAAAGGAGGATATTCCAGAAAGCAAGAGAGAGACAGAAGAAAAGCCCGCAGTAACAAGGGGTAGGGCCAAAACTTTTTCGATTGCCAATCATGGTGTATCCATTTCTACAATGGACGAGGAACAAGCAGAAGCTACTGAACCCACCGTTGATGAAAATGACAGGAAAAGGGAGAGCTTCACCGAAGACGCTTTGATAGATGCTTGGAAAAGCTATACCGAAACTTTGAAAGAAGAGAAATTGCTTAAAAATACTATGTCCAACTATTTGCCCAAAAAAACAAATGAGACTACATTTGAGGTAACAGTAAACACAGAGATAAACAAACAATATCTTGAAGATAACTTGAGATTAATTCTGGACTGGCTACAAGAAAAGTTGCATAATGACTTTGTTGAGATGGATATCGTAATTTCGGAAACTGTTGTCAATAAACGGGCATTTACTTCTCACGAAATTTTTGAGGAGATGGTTGAAAAGAATCCTGCACTAAAAAAACTCTCTGATGAGTTGGGGCTGGAGATAAAATAGAAGGGCACTATATACTGTTGAAAGACAAATAGCTATTATGTGATAATATTAGGCTGTATGTCACTTTGAGCTTACCAGTTGATTGTTGATATCATTTATAACCAAGCTGGCCAACATAAAGCCAAATGTTCCTGTTATGTGCAACATAGTACCATTGGTGTGTGGTTTGTAATAGCTAATTATTCCACTTTCTTCTTTTTCTTCAATCATATTGTTTTCTCCTTTATTTTGCAACATCTCTTCACTGTAAACACACATAATCTTTTGCGATGGTTTTTCTTCGCCCTTTCTAAATCTTTGTCGAAGTGCAGCAGCTAACTTACAACCTTTCACTTTCCAAAATTCTGTAATAGCAATACGTGTGGGATCCATTTTTAGTCCTGCTCCCATTGAAGCAAATACCCGTGCATCAGTTTTGCAAGATTCAATTAATAAATGTGCTTTGTGTGACAAGGTGTCTATGGCATCAACAATGAAATGATAGTTATGTAAATAAAACATTGCCGAGGTTCCTTCGGTATATATTTGTGCAATAGCTTCTATTTCTGCATCGGGATTAATTTCTAATAAGCGTTTCTTCAATACCTCAACTTTAAGTTGACCGATTGTATTGATAGTGGCAGGTAGCTGACGGTTCATATTTGAAATATTTACACGATCGGGGTCGACAATTGTAAGGTGCTTTATCCCACTTCTAACCAAAGCTTCAGCACACCAACTACCAACCCCTCCCACACCAAACAGAATAACACGTTGTGACGAAATAAGCTCTAAGGCTTCATTACCCAATAGTAGCTCTACTCGTGAGAAATAATTTGCATCGTTTCTTTCGTTAAGTTGCTCCTCACTATTTTTATGATTGTTTATTTTATTCTCTCTCTGATTCATAGGTGTGTGTTATTGTTGGGTTAGTCATAAATAAATAGTGTTTGCAATATAATGTTTTTATCAAAGTGATTAAATAAAAGGAGCATCTTGTTGAAGAGATGCTCTTATAAAAAACACTTTAATATGTGGTATGTTCAATATTTAGTTCGTTTGACGGTCGTTGCTATAATTTATTTTCTAGTTTGTCTTTTAATTTTTGGTTTTCTAACTCCATATTATCCATTTGGTTTTTCAATGTTCTGCTATGGTTTTTATACGAATCCTTTCGTCTTTTTAAGACATGAAAAAGTGTGATGTAATGAAAAATTGATTTTTCCGTTTTTAAAGGTGGATAATCCAGGTAATAGACCCTTTCCTCTTCTAGGATTGAATATATTCTTCGTTTAGAAAAATAAAAAACAATCCATCCTCCAATGATTCCACCGCAAATGAAAATTAATAATAGAATCAAACTTTGTTTTGTTGAGACAAACAACTTGGGGTCATCATCAAAAGTATACAAGTTTTCGGCAGAAACATTTTTGAGGTTAGCTAAATTAATTAGTTCTTTTTTGTAACCATCAAGTATTTCCACTTTCTTTTTATTCCAGTTGATGCGTTCATTGTTTTGTCCAGTGATATCGGTAACAAGTTGATTGGTTTCAGGGTTTTTCACTTCAAAAAAATCGGCATCAAGTGGATGTTTATTCTGTAGGTTGATGATAAGCGGTTGTAGAAGATTCCTTTCCACTCCTCCCCATTTATTTGTTTTTAAAAATTGAGATATATCAGAAAGATTCGATAACGTGTCACCATTGATATTATTTATAAATTTCAATTTATAATCCTTTCTTGTCACATTCTCTTCTGTCGATTTTGCTACACCTACTGTATTAATATAATCGCTCATATGAGCATGTACGATTTCAATAATACCACGTTGCGCCCAATACTGGTATGCTTCGGTCGAATCCTTTATAACGGGATTAGCCATTAGAGGATTTATGAGACCGAATAGAATGATTGCTATAAAATGCACTCTTTTCATTACTAAATTAGAATTATAGAGATGAGTAAAAAAATTATTATTCAAGCGAGAGTAATTTTTTATCACCTTACATTTGTGAAAATTGTATTAATACCTCAAAGATAAAAATAATAATAACATGACAACGTTAAATGTAGATATCTTTAAATTTTTCAAAATAATATTGCTTTATTCTCTTTTTCATTTCGTAAAATATAAATGATATGGTTGTGAGAAGACTAAAAAATAATCTTATTTTTGTATAAATGAGCAGTAACTGCTTCATTGAAAGTCTAAATATTATTGAAATGAAAATACTACACACTGCCGACTGGCATTTGGGAAAACGATTGGATAGTTTTTATCGGTTGGAAGAACAAAAACTCGTTTTAAATGAAATTTGTGAAATAGCCGAAGAAGAGTCGGTTGATGCGGTTATAGTTGCAGGTGACTTGTTTGATGCCTTTAATCCTCCTGTTGAAGCAATAGAATTGTTGTACAAAACATTGAAGCGATTGACCAATAATGGCAAACGACCCGTTATTGCTATCGGTGGAAATCATGACTCACCCGACAGAATAGACTCGCCCGACCCATTAGCACGTGAATGTGGTATATTATTTATGGGACTTCCCAATACCAGGATTCAAACCTTAGCTTTGGAAGATGGTTTTGAGGTAACAAAAACAGACGAAGGATTTATTGAATTTAAATTGCCACAGCACTCCTATCCATTGAGAATTATAGCAACACCTTATGCGAATGAGATTAGAATGAAGCAGTTCTTCGGAGAAGAAAAAGATGTGGCATTACAAAATTCACTGAAAACTACTTGGAACAAATTGGCTGAAGAGTATTGCGATAAAAATGGAGTTAATCTTTTGGTCACCCATCTGTATATGTTGAAACGTGGAGGAGAAATATTGGAAGAACCCGATGGCGAGAAACCTTTGAAGATTGGAAATGCTGATCTTGTTTATTCAGATGCTATTCCCGCTCAAATTCAATATACTGCATTGGGACATTTGCATCGTTATCAAAATGTGGGAACAGAAAAAAAACCCGTCATATATGCGGGAAGCCCATTGTCATACTCATTTTCTGAAGCCGGACAACAGAAGTATGTAAATATTATTGAGGCTAAACCTGGTAAAGATATTCAAATGGATCGAATTCCATTGAAATCGGGTAAGCAATTGGTATGTAAAAGGTTTGATGATATCGATTTGGCTGTCCAATGGCTGAATGATAATCAATACACTTTGGTGGAACTAACCATTGAGAGTGATGACTTCTTAAAATCAGAAGATCTGAAACGCCTTCGTAATGCACATCACGAAATTGTGCATATTATACCCATTGTGAGCAATGACTATATTTTAAGCTCATCAACAAAACAAGTGAATTTAAACCAAGATATTTCTGCTCTTTTCAATGATTATTTTAAATCGGTGAAAGGACAAGCACCGAATCAAGAAATTATCGATTTATTTAAAGAAGTTATCAACCACACATCATGATACCAGTACAGTTAAGCTTAGAAGGAATTTACTCCTATCAGAAAAGACAGACTATTGACTTTACAGCACTTACCGATGCAGGATTATTTGGAATTTTTGGAGCAGTAGCATCGGGCAAATCCACCATATTAGAAGCTATTTCATTTGCACTATATGGCGAGTCTGACAGAATGGGTTCAGTTAACAGAGCCTATAATATGATGAATCTGAAATCGGATAGAATGTACATAGAGTTCGATTTTTTGAACTATGAAGACAAGAAGTACCGCGTTGTTAGAGAACACAAAAGAAACAACAAGAACTTCGAGAAAATATCAAATGAAGGCACTATATTCTATGAATGGAAAGACGGTGACTGGTTACCTTTGAATCATTCTAATGCAGAAATGATTATTGGGTTAAGTGCTGAAAACTTTAAACGCACCATCATAATACCTCAAGGCAAATTTAAAGAGTTTATCGAGCTGGGTGGAAAAGATCGCACCTTGATGATGAAAGAAATATTTAATCTGCATCAATATGAACTATATGGCAATGTGAGAACATTACACACTGCTAATGAAGAGAAGCTTAACACATTGCTTGGACTGATTTCGGGCTACGAAGAGGTAACCGAAGAGACCATAACTGAAAAAGAGGCTATCTACACAGATCAGAAAAGTAATTTTGATAAGCAACAAGGCCAACACACAAAGTTAAGTGAAGCTTTTGATAAGTTGAAACAATTGAGCTTGGACTTTAGCAACTTGCAAAAGCAAAATGTTAAACTTACTGCGGAAGAAGCAAACAGAAAACAGATTGAAGAAAACGAAAAATCGCTTAGGCTATATGTAAATACCCATCAACAGTTTGATGAAATATTGAGATTGAAACAACAACTCAGTCAAAAGATAACAAATGATAACAACAACCTCAGTAACAAAACAAAAGATCTGGCAGCTAATCAGGAAAAGTCAAACAAAGTTTCTGAAAAGTTAATCGAACTCAAATCTTTTATTGATACTATTGACACCAAGAAAGAAGAAGTGTCAGACTTAGTGTTAATCAGTCAGATAAACACATATAAAGCTGCAATTAAAGAAGGAGAAGAACGGACAATTAAAGGTCGAGCTGTAGTAGAAAAGCTATCAAAGGAAGTTGATTCATTTAAAGGAGCAATTGTCGAAACAGATAGCAAGATTGAAGCTATTAAGAGTAAGCTAATAGATGCCAAAACGCTTACATCTGTAGAAGTTTGGTTTACTACGCATAACACACTTTCAAAACAAGTAAGAGAAAGACAGACTAAGTTGACTAATCTTGACGAACAAATTAAAGCCGTTGAAGCAGAATTTCAAGCGATGGAATATTCTCAGGATAATTGGAAAGAGATTATCGAGCAACAAAGAGAAGTATTGAATAAACAACTTTCACAAGCTAACAAGAAGAAGACCCAACTGGAAGTGAAACAAGAGATAGCACATTTTGCAAATGAAATTCATGATGGGTTGGCATGTCCGCTTTGTGGATCTTTGGAGCATCCTCGCATTATAGAGACAGAAGATGTGAGCGCAGAGATGCTTGACAATCAAAGAAGCTTGAAAAAGTTGGAACAACAAGCAGAGTTACTATCCAAAACAAATCGGGAGCTTGTACGATTGCACGAGTCTAAAAACAGCCTCGATAAAAACTATCAGGATGGAAAAGTCGAATTAAAGAGTCTACTAAAAGAGGAGGAGCAACACCTTTCACTCTTTGTGTGGGAGAACTTTTCACCAACTGATGAAGCTGCATTCAAAACAGAGAAGAAAGATAATGACAATTTAGTTATTGATAGAGAAGAGTTGGAAAAGAAGCAAAAAGCCAATCGTACTCAATTGGAAAACAGAGGTAACAAACTTACGGAGGCTAAAGAATTACTGTCAAAAATAGAGAGTGAGAACAGTGAGAAAGAGACATTGATAGCAGCAGATAGTAAAAGAATTAAGCATCTTCAACTTGTAGATTTTGAAAATAAAACAATAGAGGCTATCAATCAGGCTGTTGCAGAGCTTAAGCTGCTCATTAAAACAAAACAAGATGAGCAAACACAACTGGAAAAACAAAAGAATGAATTGTTGCAAACCATATCAGCTCAAAGAGCAACCATAGAGGCAATTGAGAAAAACATAGCTCAGTTAACTATAGAGCACAAGGAAAATAATATTCAAATAGATGCTCAACTTGCAGCGACTTCTTTTGATTCGATTGAGGAAATTGAAAAACTCCTCGTCAACAAAAGAGATGTAGAAGCAGAAAGAGAACTTATTGAGCAGTTTAAAATTAATTATGCAAAGTTGAAGCAATCCATTGAAGAGCTGGAAAAGAGATTAGAAGGCACATCATTTTCAACTGAAGAGTTTGAAGAGAAGAAACAAGAGTTTTTGAATAGTGAGCATGTAGTGAATAAACTAAGGGAAACATTGGCTACATTGAAGCATGATCTTGAACGCATCAAAAAAGAACATAAAGAGAAGAAATCACTATTGATTGAGAAAGAAAAACTGGAGGCGCGCAAAGCAAATATATCAACACTCACGCAACTCTTCAAGGCAAGTGGTTTTGTAAACTACGTGTCGAGTATCTATCTCCGCAACTTGTGCGAGATCGCCAATAAACGGTTTCACAGACTTACCAAGAATCAATTGAGTTTGCAAATAAGTGATAAAAACGATTTCGAAATTGTAGATTACCTTAACAATGGTCGCACACGATCTGTTAAAACCTTGTCGGGCGGACAAAGCTTCCAAGTCTCGCTTTCGTTGGCGCTTGCATTAGCAGAGAATGTACAGAGCTTGACAAATTCAGAAAAGAACTTCTTCTTCATCGATGAGGGTTTTGGAACGCAAGATGCGGAGTCTGTCAATATCGTTTTTGAAACATTGAGTAATTTACAAAAAGAGAATCGCATTGTGGGCATCATATCTCACGTAGAAGAATTGCAAGAACGTATACCAAAATCGCTTTATATTAAGAATGATTTAGAAAAGGGTAGCTTGATTGATATGGTAAATTAAGGTGTGTGTTGAGCGGCTACTCAGCATACTCGCTCAACTCTAACCAGCGCATAGTTTTTTCATCTATCAGCTCCATCAAAGCCGTAATTCTATTTGAGCTATCAACAAGTTCTTCAGAAGAAAGCTTTCCAGAGGATAGTTTTTCAGTAATGTCATCTTTCTCTTTTTCCAAGTCAGCTATTTTTTGCTCAAGACCATCGAACTCAATTTTTTCTTTATAGGTGAGTTTAGTTTTGACTTCTTCTTTTGTGGGTGTTTGAGTTTTAGTCTCTTCTTTTACAACTTTCTCTGCTTCAGTCACTTTCTTCTCCTCCAGCTGTTTCCACTCACGATATTGTGTATAGTTTCCAGGAAAATTCTTAATGACTGCGTCTCCTTCAAAAACCAATAGATGGTCAACTACTTTATCCATAAAGTATCTATCGTGAGAAATCACAATAACACAGCCCTTGAAGTTGGCTAGATACTCTTCGAGAATACTTAACGTAACAATATCCAAATCATTTGTAGGTTCATCTAACACCAAAAAGTTAGGGTTCTTGATTAGAACTGTACAGAGATACAATCGTCTCTTTTCTCCTCCACTTAACTTTGCTACAAAGTCATGCTGTTTTTCGGGAGCAAATAAGAAGTGTTGTAAAAATTGCGAAGCAGTCATGAGCCTTCCATTGCCTAAATCAATTACTTCAGCAATGTTTTGCACTACATCAATCACTTTCATTTGATCGTTGAACTGCAAGCCATCCTGACTGTAATATCCAAAACTAACCGTTTCGCCTACATCAAAGTATCCACTATCGGGTTCAACTTCACCTAATAACATTTTGATAAATGTTGACTTTCCTGTACCATTCTTACCTACAACACCCATTTTTTCATAGCGGGTAAAGATGTAATTGAAATCCTCAGTAATCTTTATATCGTCAAAACGTTTGGACACATTTTTGGCTTCAAATATCTTTTTGCCAATGTATGAACCTTTGGCTGCTAATTGGATGTTTTCATCTTGTCGGGTTTGTTTTGTTTTCTCTTCTAAAGAATAAAAACCGTCGATACGCGACTTAGCTTTAGTACCACGTGCTCTGGGTTGTTTTCTCATCCATTCCAGCTCTTTGCGAAAAAGATTTTTGGCTTTATCCAGCTCGGCACCCTGAGTTTGGATACGTTCTTCTTGTTTTTCCAAGAAGTATGAATAATTTCCTTTGTATTGATAGAGCTGTCTTTCATCAATTTCGATAATTTGTGAACATACCCTATCCAAAAAGTAACGATCGTGAGTCACCATCAAAATTGTTGCATTCGATCTGTCCAAGTAACCTTCAAGCCACTCCACCATTTCAAGATCTAAATGGTTGGTGGGCTCGTCAAGCAAGATAATATCAGGTTCTGAGATAAGCACGTTTGCCAAAGCAATACGTTTTACTTGACCTCCTGAAAGCTCTTCAACTTTTTGATCCAATCTGGTAATATTCAAACGATTTAATATCTGTGTTATTTTTTGTTCGTAATCCCATGCTTGCATCAAATCCATTTGCGATAGCACTTCATCAAGATGCTCATGATTGCCAGATGATATAATATCTTCGTAACGAGCTATGAGTTGCACAACTTCACTTTGTGACGAGAAGCATGCCTCTAATACAGTTTGTTCTGGAGCAAACTCCGGATTTTGTGGAAGATAATCAAAGCGAATATCGTTTCTAAAAATAACCCTGCCTGAATCGTAGGATTCTTTTCCCGCAATAATATTCAATAGCGTTGTTTTGCCAGTTCCGTTTCGTGCTATCAATCCAACTCGGTCACCTTGTGCTATGCCGAAAGAAATATCTTCGAAGAGCAACTTGTCGCCAAATGATTTGGTTAGCGTATCAATTTGTAATAGAGGATTTGCCATTAATGTGATTATTTAGTGCAAAAATAGTCAAAAATATAGTCGCTTACTAAAACTTCACTACAACATAGGTAAAAATATCGGATCTCTTGTTACCTTTTATCAGTTCGGTACCTGAACTAATTTCATCACGATTGAAATAACGTGTTTGAGAAGCTTTTACCGAAAACGATAGATTTTTACGAATATTCCAACGGACTGACAAAGCAGCGCGAAATCCTTCACCATAGAAAGAAGGCATATAAAAAGTGCTTAATATATTGCGCTCGTAAGAGTAAAGGCGTGCATTGTAACTGTCTGATTTGAAATAACCAAAGAAACCATCTCCTTGTATATTCTTATTCCCACGGTGTCCAAAGTTTTGCGATATCATGTAACCATATTCATGTGGAAAATATAGTAACTGATAGTTTGCGAAATCGACGGTTGTTCTGAAATACCATCCACTTCTTAAAGTGTTGAGATATCGCAACCTTATCTTATGGGTTTGATAGGGTAGGACAATAGTCGTTTCATCATCGGGATACTTCGTGTTTTTATGTTTACGCTTAAATTTATAACGAACTTCAAAAAAGTTCTCCCACGCAAAGTTGTAACTCGCTAAAGTATAGAAATCGAGTGCATAAGATGGTTCTTGGATGTTATATTTTGGCTTTGGAAATTTTACAGCATCTCCAAATATAGAGACAGTAACCTTGGGCAGTGGATGAAAAGTAGTTCCTAAATAAACACCTTTCTCATTTTGAACACTGCTTCCATCAGCAAATGCTTTAGCGTACATTGCTTGATAAGTAGAGGGATAGTTTCGGTAGAGCAAAGTGAAAGAAGCCAACGATGAGGGATGGTATTCTAACGTGTGAATGTGAGCAAATGTTCCATTTTGTGAACGTGCAGTTTCACCCGCTATATTGAACTTTGAAAAACGATAAGAGTAATCAACCCCTAAATTGACACTTTCCCTACCACGCCAATAATCAGCATTGTAATAACGTAGCTTAGGATTGTACATTCTATTGAAAGCATGATGCAAAGCACTCACTCCAATCTGAAACGTATTGATGCGGTAATTCACATTTGCACCCATCACTTGTTCGCGTGTATTATTCCGTTTTGTTGTATCGAGTGGTACACGATGATAGCCATCTGTTTTTAATGAGGTAATCTCTTCATTGGTTGAAACATTGGCATCAATAAGTTTATTAGAATAAAACAAAGTAATGTCGATATTCTGTATTCTCATAACTGCTGCACCACCTCTAAAGAAACCACTCTCAGCCGTGGAGAAATGCCGTTTGGGCAAGCTGGTTTGTCTGACCAGATTGTTTGTGAAAAAACCTTTACCCAACATGAAATCATTATTCAGCACCAATCCCTGACCAAATGATAATCGGTAATCACCCAATGCCAAGGTTCTTAGTTTACCCACATCACGCACTATCATATGAAATCCATAATGGTCGTATCCTTTTTTATAGTCGGGTAGCCAAAATGGCTCTCCTGCATCTTTTTCACCTAAAACACCTGCTTGAAATTTATCTCTAAATGAGACTGAATACTTTAATGAGTGATAAAAGTCTTCTCCCATATATTTCCTATTGGGATATTTAGATAAGATTGAATCAGAAAAGTCTCCATAACCAGCACGTTTATTCAGCGTTTTATCAAAACGTATTTGCAAATTGTGACGTGAGTATTTGATGAAGTCATCAAAGTTAAAGGATTTTCTTTTAATTACTTCACCCACATAAAAGAAAGGCAATATTAGCTTTACAGTCGCATAATCAAGAATATATACATTTCGCAGTTCAAAAACTGTATAAATAGGTCTATTTTTTTCAAGAAAGTCAGCAAGGGCATTTGCTTGGTTATGCGAGATAAGAGGAAATAATTCTAATTCATTGCGTGTTACCGAGTTGAGATTCATCGGGTTTTGCTCCAAAAAGCTAAGCTCTTCAAACATAGTCTGGATGGACATTTCCTCTCCTCCTTCTTCAGCAAGTTGCTCAAGATGTGAATGCCAGTTGTTTGTTTGTGCTACTATATTAGGAGCAACTATTAAACAAAGTGCAATGATTATTTCTAAAGGTTTAAAACAAATCATTTATTAAAAGAGCTTCATGGAAAATATGAAGATTGTGCCAACACGTATTTATTGGTTAAATAGTAACGAATACTTGGCTGTAAATCAATGAAAAGCAAATGTAGTAAATTAACTTAAAATAAACTCATTCTTGTTCAGATATAATATTATATATTCGAACTTCTAATTTATTGATTGAAAGTATTACCTTTAAACTGTATATTTGTGTATCACATTAAATCGCAAGAAGAGAATGCCAAAGATTTTTATATATGGAGAAAAGGAAATCGAATACCTAAAGAAAGTCGATCCAACACTTGGTGCAATTATTGATCAGGTTGGGCCAATTGAGCGAGTAGTTATTTCCGACTTGTTTACAGCTTTGGTTAATTCAATTGTTGGACAACAAATATCGTCAAAGGCAATGGATACTGTTTGGGGACGTTTCGAGAAACGTTTTCCTCAAATAACACCTAAAGCACTGTATAATACTTCTTTAGATGAAATACAACAATGCGGAATGTCGATGCGAAAGGCAAACTATATTAAAGAAGCTGCCTCGAAGGTTTTATCAGGAGAGTTAGATATTGATGAACTCTATACTTTGTCTGAGGAAGAAGTGATTGAAAAACTCTCTGCGTTACACGGAGTAGGAGTTTGGACTGCTGAAATGATTATGATATTTTGTATGCAGCGACCTAATATTATGAGTTGGGGCGATCTTGCTATCCAGCGCGGATTAAGAATGCTTTATCACCATCGTAAAATAGACAAAAAATTATTCCAAAAGTATAAACGCAGGTATTCTCCTTATGCCTCAGTTGCTTCACTTTATCTTTGGGAAATTTCTGGAGGAGCTGGCAACTTGATAGACTATGCTCCTAAATTGAAGAAGAATAAAAAATAAGATGACCTGTTTTATTATGTCGAAAACATTATATTGCAGTTGTCGAAAATTTTAAAGTCTATGCGTTATTTTTTACTAAGCCTGTTTACTCTTGCACTTTCTTATGCTTGCCACCCAAAGCAAAGTAAAGAGGAGGATATGGTTATTGAAGAAAATAATATAGAAAAAGAGATTCTCGAAGAACCAGACACCACTATAATAGATAGTCGTTACACTTTCGATGAAGCAATTGAGGGTTCAAATGCTCCACAAAAAGTGATTGATGAATTACACTTGATAAATGTTACCTATCTATCAACAGATAATAAACTACACCAAGGACAAATCTTAACCAACAAAAGACTGGCACAGGATATCAAAGAGATTTTTCAGTTCATGTTAGAACAAAATTTCGTAATTGAGAGAGCTATTCCAATTGTAGCTTACAATTGGAGTGATAGTCTCTCAATGGCAAACAACAACACTTACAGCTTTTGTTATCGCAACATCACCTACTCAAATCACGCTAAAGGATTAGCAATAGACATCAATCCCCGTTTCAATCCACTACGTTGGAAAACAAAAGACTTGCCAAATGAACCAATTGGCGCAGTTTTAGACACAACAGTTAATGGAACTTTGCATCCTGAACATTTGGTTGTCAAAGAGTTCCGTAAACGTGGCTTTCGTTGGGGACATACTTTTACTAAGTATTGGGATGATCATCATTTTGAGAGGAAGTGACTGAGTCTTTAACATTGAAAGTTTATTTTGATTTCAAAAGTGCAATAATCTACACATAAAATTTAGCATTGTCCCAAATATATGAAAGACACTTCAAAATCATTTATTTATGTATTAATAGCTGTTGTCAGTTGGTCTACTGTGGCAACAGCTTTTAAAATAGGGTTGCGACACTATTCACATTATGAATTATTGTTGGTGTCAGCAATTTCTGCACTTTTAATCTTTGGTTTGTTAATTAGTTTTCAAAAGAAATGGGGTTTAATAAGAAGTATCACGCACAAAGAGTGGGGACTGTTTGCAATTACAGGTTTATTGAGTCCTGCTGGATATTACTTAATTCTTTTTAAAGCTTATGAGCTACTGCCTGCACAAATTGCTCAATCAATCAATTATTCATGGGCAATTGTATTAACACTTCTTTTAGCAGTATTTATGAAACAACGCATACCAGCTCTCAAGTTTCTGGGAATGGCCATATCGTTGGGTGGAGTAGCCCTTATTTCTTTAGGATCAGAATCTTTATCTGGCGTGCAACTTTCAATAACAGGTTTATTCTTAGCTTTTATAAGTGCTTTTGTATGGGCATCGTTTTGGATACTCAATAAAAAAAGTGAGCACATAGATAATGTGTTATCACTATTTGTTAGTTTCTTTTTTGGTTCAATATATCTTATTATGGGTTCTTTGTTTGTAGATGTTCAGTTGCAATCATTGAAAGGTGCATTATCTTCGCTGTATGTAGGACTCTTTGAAATGGCTATACCATTCATATTTTTCGGTCTTGCACTCAAGAAGACTGATAATCCTGCTCTAATTAATCAATTGTGTTATCTTTCGCCATTTATTTCATTGTTCATTATTCAGTCAGTGTTGGGTGAATCAATTTATCTCACAACAATTATTGGATTATTGCTTATTATAGGAGGGATATTGTTTAATGAATATGTTTTGGGAAAAAAACATAAGTAATTATCTGTATCATAACATTTAAGTTATTGCAATGATATAATTCGCATAATTCATCACACTTTTATTCTTCAAAAATCGACATAATAGGACGCCCAATCCATACTTGAGGTTGTTTTACTCCAAACATATAACCAATAGTCGCAGCAATATCGTAAATCATCGTGCTTTCTGGTATTTCAAAGTCGTTTTTTATCCCTTTACCAAAAAACACAAAGGGTGTTTCCATTTCATCCATAGTTGGACCTCCATGTCCTTTATCAGCACCTCCATGATCAGAAGCTAAAACAAATATGGTGTTTTTCAATATTCCAGCTTCTTCGACTGCATCAACAATTGTCTGCAAGGAATTGTCGAGATGATTGAGCATAGCATAATACGCTTCAGACTCCCAACCATCGCTATGTCCTACTCCATCGGGTTGATCAAAAATGATAGCGCAAAAGTTAGGTTTCTCATTAATAATGTACTCTACTGCTGGAGCAACTGCTGTTTTTATATTTGCACCCGATAAATTTGCTTGTCTGATGTAGTTAATCGATTTGTTGTCTGCCAAGTAATACATTCCACCCCATTCGTAAATATGACCTATTTCAGCTTTGCGCCTTATTTTTCGAATAAGATAAAAGATATCTGGAAAAAGATTGTTTTCGGTCAACTCACGCGATTCGAAATCGGGTTCTTTGCTTCCCCATGTGTTAAAGCCATGAAGTTCCGGACTTGCCCCCATATACATCGAAGCCCAATTGGCAGCACTCGAGGATGGTAGCACCGATCTGTTGTTCAGTGTGTAAGCACCTCTCTTCATCATAGATCTATAGTTGGGCATGTCGACTCCGTTTTTTAAACTGTTGGCGCTCATCCCATCAAACCCAATAAGAATGACATGTTTGGGAGGATTCTTCATTCTGGGGTTTCTATTCCTATTGCAACTTATTAACAAACTAATAAGGAATATTGAAAGCACTACTCCAATAATAAGATTAACTTTTTTCATCCTGATTGTATTTTATTGTTGGCTCATATATTTTCAAAATGAAAGATAGTAAATAAATTAATAATTATTGTGGTATTTTAAAAATAAAAGGAACAATTTGCTCATTGTTATTAAATGATGGTGCATTTTATAAGATAACAACAGATTTTCCTCTCGCATGACGTGTTTCAGTTTTTTCCAATGCTTTCAACGCATCATCGAATGGATATTCATCTTCGATAATGAGGTTAATTTTACCTTCAACAATGTCACTAACCATTTGAATTATCTTATGGCGTGTTTCTTCCTCATGACCCATTTGTTTTACTTCAATATTGCGTTCAGTCATTACATTATCACCAGAAACTGTAATTAATTTGCCACCTTCTTTAACTACCTTCAAACTGTGTATGCCTGTCCCTGGTTGAATAGCCAAAGCAGCATCTACACCACCTTTTGACCATGTTTTTATTTTATTTATCCAATCAGTGTCTTTATAATCTATTGATTTATCTGCTCCAAGAGACTCCATATATTTATGGTTTCCTCTAGATGCAGAAGCAGATACGTGAATACCTTTGGATGCAGCCAATTGTATCACCAAAGAGCCAATTGCTCCAGACGCTCCTGCAATGAAGAGGTGATCTCCTTTGTTAAGATTCAGTTCCCGCATACTTTCTATAGCTGTTTTACCTGCAATGGGCACTGCAGATCCTTGTGCAAATGTCATTTCGTCTGGCATTCGTATTAACGATGTATATTTAGATACAGCATACTCTGCCCAACTTCCACCTTGAGGTTGAAGAACTGTGGTAAATATAACCCTATCTCCAATTTCAAAACCTATTACACTCTCACCTAATTTTTTTATGACTCCTGCACCTTCAGAACCAATCACATATGGATAATCTATAGGGTTAGGAATAAAATATCTATCATGAATTCCAACACCAAAAGCTTTTACTTTTATGAGTACTTGATCAGCCATTATATCAGGTATAGGTACATTCGCTAATTCCACGTCTTGCTTAATGTCATTAATACGTACATATGCTTTCATTTTCTCCATTTGATTCATTGCTTTAATACATTTATAAACTTCACTTTCATTGGTATAACTGATGTGAAGCCTTATTTGTTGTATATGGACATAGAGTTTAACTTTCTTGCTGAGAAGTTATTTTAAAATGCAGAAAAATATTGAGTGAAATCTTTTAATAATGTCAAAAGTATACAGCGATATGATTGTTTGATTTACTAAATGTAAAATGATGGAATATACGTGAAGTAAGCTCGAAGATTAGTTTAAAATCGAGTAAGAATATTTTTCAGGTGTCGGATTGAACGATTAACTGTTGAAAATCGAATCCGTCAACAAAAAAATATTTTAGAATGAAAAAATGAGAGAGAAATGACTTAAATTGAAAAAAACAGGTGAAAAACAATGCATTCGATACCAAGAATACAGCTTTAGAGTGTGAGTTGTCAAATAAATGAAGGGGAATGATGATTGTGACACAAAAACATGCTTTTTTTTGCTTAAAAAGTGAGTTTCTTCTGTTACAAAACATTTCCGAGACGACGGAAACGATTTTCAACTGTTGATCTTCATTTCCGTCATCTAAAAAATATTTTGAGAAAAGAAAAGTACCCTAAAGCCTCGCTAAGTTGCTGGTGATGCATTATTATTTAGTCATGCACTTAAATGAAAAACACCTATAATTCCAACCAAACTAAATAGCCCATGTATGTCAAATAAAAAATCAAAAGAAAAGCAGCTTGCCATCTCTCCAATTTAAATTTTTGTCCAACAAACATAGAGAGGAAAAGAAAAATTGTGCCTCCTAATAATATCAGTAGGTCTATATTGAAATAGGGTAAGAAATTAATTGGAGCTATTAAAGAACTAATGGAGAGGATTAGTAGAATGTTGAATATATTTGATCCAATGATGTTTCCCATGGCTATCCCACTGTTTTTCTTTAAAGCAGCCACCACAGATGTTAAAAGCTCAGGTAAAGAAGTTCCGATAGCAATAATTGTTAAGCCAATAATTTTTTCACTAACGCCCAGTCCCTTTGCCAACTTCACGCCATTATCAACTACAAGTTGTCCGCCAACAATCAGCCCTGCTAATCCTATTATAATTAAGGCTGTTATTTTTAAGCCAGACATGTGTTGAACGGTTATTTCTTCAATTGGCTCTGTTCCTTTTTTCATTTCTCTGAAAATATAAAAGAGGAATGCAGCAAAACATAACAGTAACACTGCTCCATCTATCCTTAATATAGCGGTGTTATCAGTAAAGAAAAAATTGTTAGCCATCAATAGGAAAAGGAATGCAGCACCAAACGAAATGGGAATCTCTTTCCATACTGTTGATATATGTACCCTCATTGGATAGATTAACCCAGCTATACCAAGTGTAATAAACAGGTTGAAATTGTTACTGCCAAGTATATTGCCTAAAATTATATCGGAATACCCATTATATGATGCCACAGAGTTTACCACCAATTCGGGGGCTGATGTACCAAAAGAAACAATGGTTAGACCAATAATTAAATCTGACACATTATATTTTTTGGCAAGAGCCGATGCACCATCCACTAACCAATTAGCGCCAAATATCAATGCAGTAAATCCTGCTATAATTAAAACGGATAAAATAACCATCTATTTATTTTTATGCTTTACGTTTTATTAATCAACACTGCAAAAGTACAAAATTATACTTGTATTTAAAGAAATAATTTTGTTATCTAATATCTTCAAGTAAACCCAAGCTCTTCCATTCTATAATATGCAAAGAGTATCATTACAGGAAATTCAGTAATGAAAGGTTAGATTTTTTGAACCTATGAAAGGTTTATATCAATGACCTTATATATTTTTATAAAATCACTCTTATCCACAAATTTTTCATACCAAAAACAAGTATTTGCATCTAATTGCGACGTTTAGGCAGCTTTTTTCTTCGTTCTAATCGCTTGTTATTTTTTTATACAACGAAATTTTAACTGTAGAGAGCCATTATCATTCAATTTAACAACAAAATAACCCAAAACGGACCAAAAACTTATGAAAAAAGAGTTTTTTTGCAAATTTCCTTACAACGGAGCCTCCGTTGGTCGGTCTGTTCACTGTTGACTGTTAAACGGAGGCTCCGCTTTAACAAATGTGCGAGCAGAGTGTTAATCGGAGGCTCCGTTTAACACTCTGTTAACAACAGACCTTGCAACGGAGGCTCCGCAGGTAGGTCTGTTTCAAATAAGCTACTATATCAACTTGTTTTGCTATGAAAACAATAATAAAGTAACAATTGCGTAAGTTTTTAGTAGCTTACAGAAGATAATCCCATTTTTTCGTGGGTGGTTTAGGAGTAAGAGAAGAAATAACATTCAGTAAATGTTGAAACAAGGATGTAAATGTATAATTAAAGTGTGTTACTGGTGTGTATTGGTGCATTAGGTATATAGTTACTAATTGCGGCATATACAATAACAATAAAACTGTTTTAGAAGTGACTGTGTAAATCGGTGATAGTATTATCTTATAATGTTTATTTGGTATAGTGGCAAGGAGAGATTAAAAAAAGTTGATTTGATGACAATTGTCTGTGAGTTCAATTTTTATTGCAACAACAAAAATATGAAGTAGATGATATTTTAATTTGATTGAATCCCCTTTTCAATCACATTTAAACAAGAAGAAGTTTGTCTGCGATATTATCACAACAGGTCTTGATTACCCGACAGTTATATCAAGGTGTGTATATAAACAACTTATCGAGAAGCCATGTTGAATAATTGGGAGAATTGCAATCCATTCCAGTTTTTGGATAGCGGTATATATTGCACTATAGTTTTTGAGTTGCTATTTCAACGTGGACAGGGATTGACCAGCAAGAAGTTCATGCTTGGTTTTTGCTACGTTAGCTCCTGCATAATCTCGTCTATTGTTTTGTCTTTTCCGTTAATGAAGATATCACTATGAAAATGGCTCATTTCTCTCATGCTGTTTGCTAGAATGGTTTTTTGTGAAGTTGACAAACTAGATGAGAGCAACGTTGCGCTTTTTTGCAAATTTGGGTAGAGCTTGAGGATTTCATTTCGCCCTTTATCGGTAATAAATACAGACATACTGCGTCTGTCTAACTGGTTGCGTTGCTGTCTGATTAAATTTTTTTTGAGCAACCTTTTTATAATTTCATTTCCCGATGTTTTTTCCATCACATTCATGCTGTTTAACTCAGTTTTAGAAAGGCTTTCACGGTGGAGGAGTGGTATTAAGTAGGTGTACTCTTCCATAGTTTTCATGGCCGAATTTTTCAACACTTTTTTCATGTAAAATTTTGAATAACGATGAAGCAAACTTACGTGCTGTGCTATTTCTACTTCTGATGAATAGCGTTGTTCTATGTTTTTGGTGTTGCATAAGAAGGCTATAAAATCGTTCATATCGGGAGTTTCGTTTTCCGAAAGCGAATGTTCAAACTTATCAAGTTCTTCAATTAACTGCAGTAAAATTTCTTTTGTTTTCATACAAGACTTAAATATAAGTACGTAAATGTATTATTATTTTCATAAACGTGCAAATATGCTTGCGTATTAGTCCGTAAATGTCTTAATTTGTATAGAAAAATCTATCAATATGATTGCAGCTCGACTCAAGAATGCAGGAAAAGAATATAAAACAGGCGATACGTCTATTGTGGCGTTAGCACCAACTACAGTGGAATTTCGTACAGGAGAGATAACACTTCTTGTTGGTCCTTCAGGTTCGCGTAAGACTACGCTGTTATCCTTGTTGGGATGTGTTATTTATCCAACAGCAGGTGAGGTTTGGGTGGGCGACACCTGTGTCAGCGAGCTACCCGAGAAGAAATTGGCAAAGTTGCGTTTAGAACACATAGGTTTTGTATTTCAAGGATTCAATTTGCTTGCACCGCTTAATGCACTCGAAAATGTAATGCAACCTCTCATTCTGCAGGGCATGAACCAGAAGAATGCCAAAAAAAGAGCATTAGAGCTTATTCGTACTTTTAACATGGAAGACCGAAAAAACAACCTTCCTCGCAACCTAAGTGGAGGGCAGCAACAACGCATTGCTGTTGCACGTTCGCTTATCACCAATCCGCAACTGGTGCTGTGTGACGAGCCTACAGCATCGCTAGATCAATCCAGCGCAAAACAGGTGATGGAGATGTTGCGTGATCTTTCACGTGAAAACAGAGCTGTTATCATTGTAACACACGATATGCGTCTGAATAAATATGCCGATCGTACCATTTATGTAACGGATGGGAAAATCAGCGAAGAGCCTATTGAAGATGAAATATAATCAAGAATAAATAAGATGAAAAAACAACTGTTTTTGTTGACCATTACGCTTTTGTTGGTATCAGCCTGTACCAATAAAGGAGAGGATAACGCTCCAGCGTCTGCGCCTTCCATAACACGCATTGTGGGTATAGGGAAAGTAATCCCTCAAGGAGGCATTAGCGATTTGGCAGCACCTGTTTCGGGAATTGTAAAGCGGGTTAATGTGCAAACGGGAGATATTGTTGAAAAAGGAGATGTATTGCTGGTGTTGGACAACACCGATGCTTCTTTTGCCGTGAAAGAAGCTGACTCGCGCCTTGTTTCACAACAAGGTAATGTTCAATCTGTGAAAAACTTGGTAGAACGTGAGCGCATTGCCGTGAAAGAAAAGATGCGTTTACTAAATGATTCGCACGAGCTCTTTGCAGTTGGTGCTATAAGCGGAGAAAAAGTGCGTGAATTGCAAAACGATTATGACCAAGGTCTGTTGCAATTGAAAAAGCTTGGAAGTGACATGGATGGGCAACAAGCACTACTACAAGAACTCACAGTGCAACATGCTTCCAAATTAAACAACCTGAGCCAAGCGCAACTTACTGCTCCAATAGATGGGACTGTTTTAGATATTGCCCTAAATGTAGGTGAGGCAGTTACTGCTTACCAAACATACGGACGTTTGGCTCCCCATGCACCGTTGATGGTTGTGGCAGAGATTGATGAACTGTTTGCAGGTGAACTTGCATTGGGACAGCCTTGTTCTGTAGCTTTTATTGGAGACAGTGTTCTTGTAGCAGAGGGCGAAATATTACGCATCTCTCCCAATCTGAAGACAAAATCGTTGTTTTCTGATAGCGGTAATGATATGGAGGATCGTCGTGTACGCGAGATTGAAGTATTGCTGAGCAATATAACAAGACCGTTGCTTATCGAAACGAAACTTGAGTGTACAGTACTATTAAATTGATGCGTCATGCTAAAAACTGCGTATAAATTTATTCGGTTCGAGAAATCGAAAAGCCTTGGGATTCTGACAGCAATCGTTATCAGTATTTATTTGATTGGTTTGGAATTGGGCATTTTCTTTTACCTGTCGGGATTGATTGGCGGCATCGTAAATAATGCCAATCCAAAATACTCTCAAGTGTTTGTTGTAGAAAAACAAACCAACAATGCCAACCAATTGTCGCCTTTCGATGTGCGTTGGACAAATCAAATACGCAGTATAGATGGTGTGACTAACACCCATGGAATCGTAGTTGCTAACGTATCGGTAAAATTTCCGAACGGAGATAATTCTCCAGCAATTATTATAGGTAGCGATTATCCACAACTAGCAGCGGGACCATCGGCTTCACTCATCAAAACAGGAATGATTAATGATTTAGCACTTCCAGGGACAGTATCGGCAGATTTTTATGACAACAAGGCATTCGGTTATGGAGTGGAGTCTGGAATGCGTTTCGAAATAAATGGAAAAGCTGCCCAAGTGAGTGTTACTACAAAAAATGCCAAAGGATTTTCGAGTCCTCTTTTATATACAACAACATCGAAAGCACGCTATTTTTCGGGTATGTCAAACTTTTCAGTAAACGGCATTATTGTTACTGTAAAAGATCCCAATAAAATTAACAAAGTGGTTGCTCAAATCAATCATATAGCACCCGATTTAAGAGCATGGCGTTCCGAAGATTTGAGTAATGCTACAGTGATAAACGTGATGACTGCTAATAATATGGGAATGAGTTTTGGCACGCTTGTTATTTTTGCCATTATTAGTGGCTTCTTTATTATCGGACTTACGATGTACTCTGCAACTTACGACCGGATAAAAGACTATGGAACACTAAAAGCCATTGGTGCATCCGAACGATATATTGTATTGCTCGTTGTTGCACAATCGTTTTTATATGCAGTAACAGGTTTTTTGATATCACTGATATTGTTGATTGGAACAAAGTTAGGAATGGAAAAAGCGGGTTTAATTATCAGTTTATCACCTCCCTTTCTCCTATTTTTATTTTCAGTCACGTTGCTTATTGCTGTAGGGAGCTCATTTTTTTCTATTAGCAAACTCAAAAAAGTTGAGCCCTCATCGGTATTTCGTTAAAATTAATAACAGGGATTTTTATGAAAAGAAGTGTATTTTCGTTTTACGTATTGGCGTTCATGCTTTTTGCATCACCAGTTTATGGGCAAATGGAAGAGGATATTGATTTGCAAAATCTTTCATTGAATGACGTGCTTCGTTATTCGCTTCAATCTTCACCAACACATCGTGTAAGCAAATTGACGGTAGAAGAATCTCGACTGAAACTCAACCAAGCTCGTATAACGAGGATTCCCGAGATCTATTTTTCAGGCGATTTAAGGCGGAACTTAATTATCCCCTCCACACCTGTTCCTGCATTTCTTATGGATTCGAACGCTCCCGAAGGAGAAACCGTTTATATGAAATTTAATACTGATTGGAATTCTTCTGCAGGATTGCATCTTTCGTATGATTTGTTTAATCCAGAAAAAATAGGAGAGGTTTCTGAAAATAAGCAACTATTAAAAATTGATGAATATGATGCGCAATTGTCAGAAAAAAATCTTCGTGCCGATGTGGCATTAACTTATGCTGAGTGTCTAATTGCGCAAGAACAGTTGCAATTGCTTACAGCTGATACATTATTTTATCATCGTTTATTACAAAACAGCAACGATTTGTATCAAAAACAAAAAACTTCGCTTGTAGAAAAGAACAAGGCTCAGGCTACTTTCAATGAATCACTTTCGCGCTATTTACAAGGCACCAGAATTGAGGCTGAAGCAACTGCTAAATTATTGCACCTGATGGGACAGTCGGTTACAGAAGAGAACATTCAACGCTTGCACCTTTTGGAAGATATTCCTGCATTATACGAAACTATGGCAAGTGTTGGGATGCAAAAGTATGCTGAAAGAATCAGTTTGGAGGAGATTCGTCAAAATGAAGTGGTTTCGCTTACCATGAACCGAATTAAAAATGCAACATGGAGATATGCACCAACACTTTCTCTAACAGGTTTTTACGGCGCAAATTATTATGCAAACGAATTGAGTTTGGCAAAGAATGAGTTCTGGAAAGGAAACAGTTTTATCGGTTTGACACTGAAAGTTCCGATTACACAGTCGATTAATACTGCCAACCAGTTGTCTCAATTGCGCATAAGACAACAAATGGAGACTGAGAACTTACGCAATATATGCAACACTCGAAATAGGGAATGGTTAAGTGAACATACGCTTCTTAAAACGCATCAAAAGGAATATCTTCTTCGTCAGGAAAACCTAAAAATGAGTGAACAAAACTTGAGAGCAGCAGAGGTGCAATTTAACAAAGGATACATTCTCGAAAATGAATTGCTGAGTGCACAATTAGAGTTACAGAATGCTCGGCAAAACTACTTGCAGACGGCTTACGATATTTTTTCGAACTTGGTTATGCTTGAAAAATTGAGATAGTTGAAACGGCAAATAACAGATCTTTTTTCCATGCTTAGTTAACCAAAGCGTTCATTTAGTCACAAAATATGTAGAAATACCTACTGCGGAACAGTGATTACTAAATTAGCTTTTGATGAACACATAAAAGTGATGCAGTTTACGTCAATTCGTTAAGTTTATCTAATGAAAATGCCTCCATTTTCTCCCGAATGTGTGTTAGTAGGCTCGGGGCAACCTATGCAGTTTATCTATCCTTACTACAATGCCACTATCAAGCTGACCAAACAGTTGGATGGTTCACAGGGCAAAACAATTTTCGAATTGGCGCACCAAGATCCATCAACTGTTGTCTATTGGCACCTGAACAATGATTATGTGGACGAAACTTCCGATGTGCATCAAATGGAGCTATCGCCCAACAGAGGCAAACATAGAGTAACTGTGGTGGATGACGAAGGGAACTCTTTGGGGTTGGAGTTTGGGGTTGAGTGAGGGGTGTGAGATATGAGGAGTGTCTATCTAGTCTTATAGAAAAATAAAAACAATATCTACTTTGGGAAAAATTCGTACCTTCACAATGCATTATTATTACATGAAATTCTATTTACGCATGATGAAGAGACTTTTAAGAATACTTCTTTTCATTATTTCTCTTATATGCACACTAACGCTACATTTATTGACAACATGATTTATAGCTTATTTTTTAAGTAACATTAATCTGCTCAATTTGAACTTTAGGTTCAATTTTTACTTATATCCATACATCATTATATACTTATTGGAATAAAATTTTAAATAACGCTTTTTAAACGGAGTTTTTGAATAAGCTGAAGTTTATATTTCATAATAATAAACTGATGTAATAAGATATGTAAAAATCATGTTTTGGAGTTTATAAGTACGCCATTTAAAAGAACTTAGAATATTCCCAAAATATGATTTTGTGGTTTTGATTAAAAAAATTAAGAATTTGAACAAAAATGGGAGTTACATTAGATATTGACACTAAAATCATTCTGAAAAAAGCTGAGGCTTTTTGTGCTAAAGAGAACATAGAAATTAAACTCATAAATGAGTTACCTGATAGTCTGTTAGAAGTTATCTCAAAGAGAACTAACGAAGTTTCCACCCTATATTACGCAAGTGTTGATATGCTGAAGAATCGTTTAAAGAATGGGTGTTTTGTGTTAATAAAAGATGAACATATTTATGGACACATATTTGTTCACAAGCACCAATTTAAAGAGTATTTTATATATGAACGTTCGACTTTGTGGATTGATAGTAAGTACCGCAAATATAATTTAGGCTTATTGTTAATGGAAAGGATTACAGATTTATATAACGATACTTTTCTTATTTCGATTGCCAGAACACCTAAGGTTCATTATTATAATGAGCTGTTAGGAATGAGGCATATTACCTTATCTGAAATGTCCACTATGCTGGTTGAAGAGTTGGAGAAGTTGGGCAAGTTAAGAGATGAGAAAAATTACAGGTATTATATTAATGCATATTTTGATTCAAAAATTCAATTATTAAAATAAGTTTGTTTATAACAAACATACGCAGATTGCTGCCAAGCTTCTCACCCGAATCCGTGTCGACCTTTTAGACAAATTAAACGACTTGCACAATAAGTCTAAAGGTTTATCGATAAGATATCAATACGATGAGTATACTCAAAAACATATCGTGGAAATACTCCCATATTCTGAATAGCATACAAATAATGAATATATAGATTGTGAGTCTAATTTGTCTTATGAATTTGACAATAAATTTTTCCCTGAATCTGTAATGTTTATATCTGAAACATCTCTAAATAGGGTCTGCTGAAAAAGTCTATAAGCAGTGATTTACAGTAAAATAGCATGTGATTTTGTTGTATAAATGCAAGACTTTTTGTATTTTTACATCAAAATTCTTGCACTTATGTTCAAATATACCTCACAGAAACAGTTGTCAGTTTTTGACTTTCAAACCGACTTTGAGAGCAAGCTAAATGCTGATAATCGATGGGTGAAAATGGCTAAAATATTAGATTGGGACAAGTTAGCCGCAGTTTATGCAAAAAGTTTTTCTACTACGATGGGCGCAAGTAGTATTG
>JAQVZQ010000259.1 GCA_028708095.1 Dysgonamonadaceae bacterium | reverse complement strand
CGTTTATCAATGGGATAAAGGAAAATTATTATTACGAACATATGTTCACAAACTACTCGAAGTATGATACAATTATAATAGCGAAATACTCTTATTGAACACCCTATCGCGAGCATTCACATATCCGATGTTTATGTTAATCTAAAAGTACCCCACTCTTTCAGTTGAAAAATCCCCCACCTAAGAAGTATAATTCCCCATGAAGTATAACATCATGAGGGGGACAACGGGGTGATAAAATTGAAGACAAAGCAGGAAATAATATTAATGCATATTCGTGATGGGAAGTCACAAAGAGAGATTGCAAGAATTACAGGGAGGGATCGAAAAACCATAAGAAAATATATCCGCGAGTATGAAGAAAGTCGAAGAAATCTGATTGAATGTGAAGGGGTTGATGCTGAAGAAATAGTTAGCTCAATAGTTGAAAATCCAAAATATGATACCTCAAATAGGGAAAAGAAAAAGCTTACCGATGCAGTTGTAAATCGCATCAAATTCTACCTTGATGAAAATGAGAAACGTATAGACATGGGGATTCGTAAACAGATAAGGAAAAAGATTGATATACATGAAGCACTGGTGGAAGAGGGCATAGACATAGGGTATACAACAGTATGTCAGGCTGTAACAAAGATATTAAACGAAAGCAAAGAAGCATTTATTAGATGCGAGTACAATCCTGGCGATACATGTGAATTTGATTGGGGTGAGGTTAAGCTGTTGATAGATGGAACACTTATAACTCTACACATGGCGGCATTTTGCACAGCTCGTGGGAATTACCGGTTTGGACGCCTCTATGCCAACGAGAAGACAGAAAGCTTCCTTGAGGCCCATGCTGAATTCTTTTCCCATATTAAGGGAAACCATAGAACAATGGTATACGATAATATGAGAACTGCGGTAAAAAAATTCGTTGGAAGACATGAAAAAGAACCAACCGAGGCGTTACTAAAGATATCTATGTATTATTGCTACCAGTACAGATTTTGCAATGCCTATTCTGGTAATGAAAAAGGTCATGTAGAGAAGACTGTGGATTACCTAAGAGGGAAAGCATTCGCTCGTAGATTGGATTTTTCCAGCATTGAGGAAGCAAATGGATATCTGTTGCAAGTTTGTAATAAGCTAAATGATAAAGAACAAAAAGCAATGGAAAACAAAACAGCTGCTCAAATGCTTGAGGAAGAGAGGGATTATCTTATGCCATCATTGCCACCTTTTGACTGTGCAGTCGTTAGGAATTACCGGGTTAATAAGTATTCCACTATAAATGTGGATGGCTGCTTTTACTCTGTCCCTGACAACTGTGTAGATAAACTTGTCCTAACCAAGGTGTATACTGGCAAAATCATCATTTTCTATGAAGGTCAAAAGTTGGCGCAGCATACCAAGCTATTAGGTTACGGTAAATGGTCCCTTGATATAAATCATTATCTTAGTACGTTAAAGAAAAAGCCTGGTGCGTTAACCAATAGCTTGGCTTTGCAACAGGCACACACAAAAATTAGTAATCTTTACGAGAAACATTTTACCACAAACAAAAGAGATTTTGTAGAATTACTTTTATTCATGAAAGATTATGATGTTTCTATTGAATTAATAGAGTCTGCAGTAGCAAAGTTGCTTTTAATTAACCCTGTAGATATAAGTGCTGACAAGATCAAATTACTATGCACGAATTGCGATAGCACAGACTCTACCATCAATAGACAGGATGAGATATATAAAAACTCCAGGAACATACTTAATCTATATGGCCAGCTGTTAAATGCTGATAGTGACAATTTTTCCGATGAAGAGGTGGCGTTGTAATGAACAATAAAGAAGTATCAGATTCGATAGAGCAACTCACGAGAACCCTTAGACTACCTGCAACAAGAAGACATTATATAGATTTTGCCAAAGATGCTTCCTCCGCAAATATTGGCTACCAAGAATACCTTCTACGCCTTTTACAAGTGGAATATGATGCAAGGAATGAAAATGCAGTTAAAAACAGAATAAGAAGAGCCCAATTTCCCTTTAAAAAGTACTTGGAAGACTTAGAAGTAGATTGCCTGCCTGTGGATGCACAGAAGAAGTTACGGATGCTAACATCCCTTGATTTTATTGAGACTGGACAGAATGTAATACTTGCAGGCAATGCTGGAACCGGAAAGTCGCATATGGCCATTGGATTAGGCATAAAAGCATGTAGGGAAGGCTATAAGGTCTGGTACACCTCTGTACCCTCCCTCATCAACCTCTTAAAGGAGACGCGGGCTCAGCAGACATTAAGGGCATTTGAAAACAGATTCCTAAAGTATGATTTAATCATAGCAGACGAATTAGGATATATCTCGTTTGATAAAGAAGGTTCGGAATTACTATTTTCCCACTTATCCCTGAGAGCTGGGCAGAAATCAACGATAATCACTACAAACCTATCTTTTGAAAGGTGGGATGAGATATTTCAGGATCCAGTTTTGACAGCTGCCATGGTAGATAGACTCACACATAAATCCTATATCATCAATATGAACGGTAACTCCTATAGGATCAAAGAAACGCAGGAATGGCTTAAAAAGGAAAATCTTGCCTGATATTGAGTTGATATGCACCCGTTTGGATTTGAGTTACTCAGGACAATAGAAACGTGATTCTGATAAATAGCATATGCAATAGTAATTTTGAAAGGGTTAGGCTATGGATATGCCGCAGATGTGGATTCCGATGGATAACTCTGCGGAGTTACCCACAGACTCCACAACTGTTTGGACAATGCTTTGCATTGACCACATATCCACAGCCTCTACTGCTACGTTTTATTTAAAGAACAACATTATTAAAATTGAGCACCTCCAAAAAGGAAATTATCGACCAATATGGTTGTCGCTCATATTATACAAGAAGGAGGAATCTGTTCATGAACGACTTAACTTATGAGCAACTGTACCAAAAATACGAAGAAGCTCTGGAGACCATCGGTGATTTAGAAATGGAAATCCGCGATCTGAAGCAAGAAGTTGACGATTACTGTCAGGCTTTTGAAGAGCTTCAGTATGAATTGGCATCTATCTAAGCTATATGGGGAATTCAGGTTCCTGCATTCCCCTTTATTAATATCAGAATAGTTAAATTTTTCCTATCTAGTGGGGGACTTTTCAACTGAAATATGGGGGATTTTTCACTTGACAATAACAGTTACCTTGGAGGTTATACTTTCATCGTTATTATTTGTATTTGCACATGTCAAATGGTCGTTGATACCATTAACCTTCGAAGCTGATTATTTTCAGATTATTTATGCATTTACTATCGGAACAGTCCAGGGAATAGTTTACCAAAAAACCAGAAGTATACTGTACCCGATTCTTATGCATAGCTTCAGTAATGTCTTGATGACCGGCGGAGGATATTTGTTTATCAAATTATTTTTCTAAAAGCTGAACATAGCGTTTGAACTCAGAAGTTCTCAAATGGAGATGATAAAGAATGCTAAAGAGTTTATATGAGTTTGAAAAGCGTGACAGAACAATTTATGACAATATCCACGAATACTGTTTGACTGAAAAAGTAAACGAGGAGCAATTAAGAGTATCTGTTACGAAAAAAAATAGAATAGAAAGCCTGCAAAAAATGTTACGGGTTTTTAGGCGCTTATTGGATTTTGTACAATAGCAATGGCGGTATCGTATGGGATTAAGAAGGAGCAAAAAATACAATGCGATTAGTAAGAAAATATCTATATTTTATTTTGGCTGGCATAACATATCTGATAGTTCATGAAGGAGTTCATATAATACAGGCACTTATATATGGTATTTACAAAGGAATCAAACTGCTTCCATTAGGGGTTGAGGTTGAAGTAATACAGCCTCTTACAATCAGCGGACTTAAACTTTCTGCATTTTCAGGATTGAGCAGCATATCCACAATGTTAATGGGATATGTCTTATTTCTGTTATCGCCGGTAGTACTTAAATCCAAGAAACAGTATTTAAAAAACTATATATATTATGTAACCTTTGTTTTTTTACTACTTGATCCAATATACATTTCAATATTATCTAATTTTGTAGGGGGCGGTGACATCAACGGAATTGCCTTAGGATTGCATTTACCCTATATGCTTGTTAGAAGTGTCTATTTAATTATTGCGATATTAAATGCTTGCTTGATTTATAAAAAACTGTATCCAGCTTATGTAATAAAAAAACAATAGTTGTTCCTTGTTTTCCCAAAATACAATAAATTATCAAATTCAACTTATAGAAAGGCGATTCTTATGAATAAAATTGGGTTTACTTTTTCTGGAATACTCACTATCACAGGGATAATTACCTTACTGAAGACTACGTTAATCAATTTAGTCATGCCCAAAATTGGGAAAGTTGCTTTCCAGTTTGCAATGGCTGGTAGCTATAGTCCGAATACCACATAAACTTCTTATTTGTAAATATTGTGGCTATATGTCTTGTTGTTGCAGGTGTTGCCTTGGGATATAAGTTTTACAAAACGAAATAATGATGTATTTTGTTATAAGCCTATCGTGTTAAAACAGCATACCCAAAGATTGGGAAGTGGTAACAGCCGCGAGCAAGCGAGAAAAAATCTCATCACGTAAACGTCTTCGATTGAATCTATAACAAAACGCGTTAAGATAGCTTTGCAGGTGTTTTTCGTCAAAGCCTTGGAATGTCCCGATGATAGAAGCTTTTAATAGGCTAATCAACATAGCCGAAATATGTGTGCATGTTTATTAATCGCGATGCAAAATGAAAAGAAAAAATAGAATTTGAACTTATTGATAGCATTCTATACATATTACTGATGGAGGTGTCCCATAAAATAAAATCACTTATTTTGAAGCAATGGTTAAGCTGTTTTGTTATTGGGTGCATCCTTTTTGGTTTATTTTATGTGAGGAGTGAAGTAGTATATGAAAACTATAAGTAGAGATTATTTACATTTATGAGGTAGTAATGAGAGAATTTTTG
>JAQVZQ010000258.1 GCA_028708095.1 Dysgonamonadaceae bacterium | reverse complement strand
GAGAATCGGGCAATAGAAGAAATATGCAATTTATTAACCGACACTCAAACCGTATTTCCTGGTACTAATATGAGGCTGATTTATAAATCAGCGACAATTTAGAATGATGATGGGTCAGGAGTTCTGAATATGAAATAATAGCTATAACAGGAGATGATTCAGAGCGAAGTAGAAAAAGTAAGTTGGAGCAAATCCAACAAGGACATTTTAAGATTATAATATCTACTGGTCAGTATTTTGGAGAAGGAGTCGATATTGATTCTCTTGAATGTCTGTTTATAGTTTATCCATTTGCTTTTGAAGGTAAACTCATTCAATATATTGGAAGAATACAGCGCTCAGGCAAAGCTCCTGTAATATTTGACTATAGAGATTCGCAAATTGACTATTTTGATAAGATGTTTAAACAAAGGAATAGATACTATAATAAATTGAGAAAGTAGCTTTCCATCAATCTTCTTACACAGCTTTACATGCCCACTAGATAAAGCATTTTTTTAAGTTTACTCATGAACAGGAAAATATTACTTTTCTGTTTAAGTTTGAGAAGTTGTCTTCACTTGAGCAAGTCGTTTCAACTGATAGCCTCATGAAACTTCATTGTCAAATTGCACTCGTTATGCTTCTTGCACAAAAAAACTGCCTCACTTGTAGCAGGGCAGCCTTATAGATTCTATCAAAACCACCTCAATTATTTAGGTTTTGTTTCTTTAGTATCTTCTTTAGTTGCCTTTGCATCTTTATTGGTGGACTTGTCTTTTTCATCATTAGCTTTCATTATTTGCGAGAATAATCCTCCGTCAACCATTACATCAGTTCCAGTAATGAATTCTGCAGCATCGCTAATCAAAAACTTTGCAAGCTCTGCAATATCTTCGGGTACACCATATCGACCCGCAGGAGTCATGCGGCGCTGTATCTCCATTGTTTCAGGATGATCGTGCCAAGCCTGTTTTACCATTGGCGAAAACACTACACCTGGCGATATGGTTACGATTCGAGCTCCCATATATCCAAATCGCATAACATTGTCTTCGCAAAGGAGCAATACGCCACGTTTTGTGAAATTATACATTGTATCTGAGTTGTTTTTCACAAAAGGCTCTACAACAGAAAAGGCATTCTTTTTATTAGGCTTGCGCAAGGCTTCATCATAAACAGGATTGGGTGGTATTGCATGACCCATCATAGATGCAATGAGTACTATAACACTATCTTTTCTTGAAATATCATGAAAAGTATCAATCACAATATCTGTGGCTCTAAGATTTATGTTAAAAATTTGCTCAATATTCTTTGTTGCACCACTAACACCCGCTGTGTGAATAACCGCCTTGAAGTTTCCTTGTCGTAATGCAAGATTCTTTAGACCTTCAACAGCCTCACGATCTGTAATATCTGCTGCGTATCCCAATGCATCAATTCCTTCACTCCTTAGTTCGATTACTAGTTTATCTACAATATCTTGAGAGTAATCGGTTACTACCAATTTGTAATCTCTCATTGCATAAGCGCAACTTCTACCAATACCTCCTGCGGCGCCTGTTATTACTACTACTTGATTTCTCATCAATGCCATAATATTTTGATTTATAGTTTTTGGGCTAAATGCTTAGGAATACAAGATACAAAAAACAAATAGATTACCTGTTTTTTTTAATATTTATCATTAATATCCTTTACATAAGAATACACCTCGCATGAAGTGCTATATTATGTGCTCTATACAAACACCAGCTATTGAAAATAATCTCTATGTAAAAAACCGAAACTAAAAAGAGGATTACTAAAAAGGCAAAAGTAGAGAAAAGAAAATGAAAACCAAATAATGGGTTTTGAACATCTTGAAAAACCTAGATGAGAAAAGTAATAATGAAGAGGACTATGGTCATTTAAAAATAGCAAGGATTGGAAACGATATGAAAACTTAACTAAGATACGGAATATGTATAAATAAACCTATCTTTTACTAAGTTTATTTTATATATTTGAAAAAGAAAGAGAAGAAATCAGCAAGGAACAATAATTTAATCTAAAAATACATGAAGAAATATTTTTATACGGATGGTACTAATAAGTTTGGTCCATTTTCTCTCATAGAGCTTGGCGAGAAAAATATTAATGGACAAACTTTAATTTGGTTTCATGGATTATCTGAATGGTCGCCAGCTTGTAACTTTCCTGAGCTATATGATGTTTTCGTTTCCTCACCTCCTCCTATAACCTTCCAAAGTTCAGTCTCAAATAGTCAATTAGATAACATTAATTATCTGCAGCCTCCTAAAACTTGGTTAGTTGAATCAATTCTAGCAACGCTATTCTGCTGCTTACCTTTGGGTATTGTGGGTATAGTGAATGCTACTAAAGTTGAGTCTCGTTTTTATGTTAAAGATTATGACGGAGCACTACAAGCTTCAGCAGATGCTGCAAAATGGGCAAAGTTGAGTTTTGGCATTGGAATTGCAGTTGGCGTAATTTATTTCATAGTTGCGCTTATAACGGGTATAGGTGAATATTAGTGTTATTCTCAAAAAGAATGTTCTATTAATTATTAATAGCAATTTTAGCTATATTGTATAAGCACTTTAGTCCAGTTGAATATATCTTTTTTCCAAAATGTCTCATTAAGGTTGCAACTGGCTTGCAATTTCCTGGTTGTGGATCTAAAGGAGCAATGCAGTATCTTTGAGTCCACTCCGAAAACCTTCAAATGCTGACTGTTATTCTTTTTCTATCCTGTTTATATGAGGGTAAAAGACTGATAATCATAACTCTGATAGAGTCCCCTTTGTTAGGAACGGATTAAGTGAAATGACTTTTCGGAATAGACTCATTTTTTTAACTTTAATATCCTCAATGCTATAAAAGAGAATGCAATTCTTGTTATCTCAATACCATATCTTTTGACAGATATATTATTTGATACTATCAAAAGCACCAGTCAAAGCTTTCTTAAATTGCGAGAAACTCTATTTGTAGAAAAAGCGAAATGGTGAATCCTTTCAATTATTATTATGTTTTGGATAGTTAGAAATATTGTGTAGTTCAACACAATAATATACAACCCAAACTTGCATTAGATTATTTAAATATTCAGTAAACCCTTTGCATATAAAAAAACCACCACCAAGTTTCATTCTCAGCGGTGGTTTTTTATTTTAGACAAAACTCAAAGGCCTTGTCATAACATTGTGTTATTTTAGAATGAGAAATCTATCCCTGCAGCAAAGACTTTGTTTGTTCGACTATAAACATCGCTGCCTTTTACGCCAGTGCCATTGTAATTATCAGATGACTTGGTGTAATCAGAATAATTCGTGAAGAAGTATCCAATGTTAAGTTGTACGTTCTTTGATAGATTTACAGCGCCTCCAAATCCTAATGAGTAAGAATTGATTGAAAAGCTAAGGTCTGATTGGAAATCATCACCCAAACCATAACGTGTCATTTGTCCTCCCATACTAACTAAGAACATATCGTCGATGCGATACTCAATACCAGCAAGGTATTCATTGGTGTTTCCAGTTAAATGTTTTTGCTTATCATTTGCCATTGAGGCATCTTTATCAAAGAAAAGATGATAACCAATATTAGCTGTTAAGCTTGGCAATATATCGTAAGATGCGCCAATAGTGAATAGTGCAGGTGAGTCATAAGCTGTGTTTACACCATCAGCAAAGAGACCTGTGTCATCTTTTGTAGTTTTGTTTACTACATCCAATCCATTTTTAAATTCATATTTAGCACCAATATTTAGTCCTTCATGCGAAAAGTGAACCCCCACAATTGGAGCAACACCCCAACCCGACTGTTTACTTTCTAAGTGTGCTCCATCACCCGCTATTTTGCTAGGTAAAATCAACTTGTCTTTTAATTCTTGTGGAATGTTAGGATTACTATTTATCATTCCAAAAATTGGTGTAGGATTCATAAATCCACTGTAGTCAGGAAAGTTCATTGCACTTAATCCTTTTGCATCGATATCTAACTTTAAATCGGTGAGATGTCCTTCGTATTCATTGTGGACAATATTCAAACGAAAACCTCCATATACAGAGAGCATTTTGTTGATTTCATAAGCCGCACCCAGCTGAGCCCCGAAAATGTAGTTGACTCCATGCATGTATTGATTTACAGAATACCCTTTTGATGATAACGACGCTCCAGGAATTGAGGTAGCCACCCCTGCACCAAATTGATTGACTACAGGAACAAGCGTAGAAATTTGTGATTCGAACGATGGCAAACCATCATTGAATGTAGCTTTTCCTCCACCACCTATTACAGCAAGATTCCCAGAAAACGCCCATTTCCCTGTTTTATAAACACCTTGTAAACTTGGTACTAAAGGAGCTGATGCTTTTCCGATAAACTCTTTAGAGCCCGTCTCTGTCATTGGTGCGAAAGAAGAAGTGATAATTCGCTCTTGAAAAACACTTTGATTGCTAAATGAGATGTGAAAACCATCGTGTAATTTGATTGTTCCTGCCGGATTGTAGTAGGCAGCATCTGCTTTGGTCGAAGCTTCTAATGCCATTATGCGCGCAAATCGAGCACTTAGGTTAGTGTTGGTTAATATGCCTCCGGCAAATACAGCTGATGTTGTAAATAGTGACGCTATCACAAGCGTTGTAAAACTTTTAATCCAAGTAAGATCTTTCATTATTGATTTTTATTATTGTTCAATTCTGTGCTTTAAAACTGCACACTATCTGTAAAGATGTGCAAAGATAATTATTTTTAGATAATTAGTATCTTATTGAATATCATTTTCACTTAAAATATGGAGTATAATTTATCATGCACGTTTTGTTTGGAAATTTCAGGTAAACATTGATAAAAAAGATAAACCTTTCAAATGACCAATAATGACTGTTTTTAAGAATTAAATTCAGAACTCCTACCCTAACACAATCTACATTGTCGTGATTTTGAAGTTCATCATCAAATTTGTATTTGGGTACTTCGTTTCAGTATTGTTAATTTGCTCCAAAACATTTTCGAGAGCGCTA
>JAQVZQ010000257.1 GCA_028708095.1 Dysgonamonadaceae bacterium | reverse complement strand
AGGCGAATTTAAAAAAGGTGATTGATGAGTTTATGCTTAAAAAATAACCTAGTGGATAAACTCATTAAATAGTAAAATAAGTTCAGACAAGATGCTTATATCAAGTTTGCAGAATCCTTCTGTTAAAAACCTAATCAAACTATCAAAATCACGTGAGCGCAAGTCGCAAGGTCTTTTTGTTATAGAAGGTGCAAGAGAATTATCGTTGGCTATTGCTGGCGATTATGATATTGAGAATGTGTATGTATGTCATGAACTTTTTGCAACATCACGCTATCTTGATGTACTTGATTATATTACGACAGACAATATTATAGATATCACACCTGAAGTTTTTGAAAAGGTAGCTTATCGCACTTCTTCAGATGGTATAGTTGCATTGGCAAAAGCAAAACCCCATAATCTCTCGGATATTAAGCTATCTAACAATCCTTTTGTGATCATTTTAGAGGCCGTGGAAAAGCCAGGTAACCTTGGAGCGATAATTCGCTCTGCGGATGCTGCGGCCGTAGATGCGGTGATTGTGTGCGATCCACAAACGGATCTTTATAATCCAAATGTAATTCGTTCAAGTGTTGGAGGACTCTTCACGGTGCAAACTGCAGTGTGTACTTCGCAAGAAGCAATGATTTGGTTAGAAGAAAACTCCATCTCTTCATTTGCTGCTGAATTAGAAGCTGCATTGTTTTATCAGGATGTAGATTTTAGTAATCCCTCTGCTATAATAATGGGTACGGAAGCTGAAGGCTTGACTGATGAGTGGCTTAACTTTGCAACAAAACGTGTTAAAATCCCTATGAGAGGAAAGATTGACTCTTTGAATGTTTCCGTATCAACTGCAGTGTTGACATTTGAAGCAATGAGACAAAGAGGCTTATAGAGAGATATCCTACCTATGGTGTCAACTGAATAAACAAATACAAAAAACCTTTTCGCTGTTTATAGTGAAAAGGTTTTTTGTATTAGCGGCGGTTTACTGTTTATTCACCTGACTAAATGTATAAGTAAAGTATATCAGATTTACTTTTATTATTCAACAAATGCGTGTCTATAACCTTTGGTTTTATTCCATCCACCACGTGTGAAATCAGGTATTTCAACGGGTGCACTATTGTTTTCTAAAGATAATGCAGTGAGTGGAGCTAAACATGTCCATTCAGCAAGGTCATACACATCCATATCTAATGGTAAACCATTTTGCAAGCAATAAATCAGACGAGAGTCCATTATGAAGTCCATACCACCATGTCCACCAACCTTCTTAGCTTTTTCCTCTAGCTCTTTGTGTATAGGATGTTTGTATTTCTCCATCAATGCTTTCATAACTTCTTCTGATAAAAAAGAATGTTGATTTAGTTCTTCATGATTAGGTGCTACATCACTATCAATTTGAGATGATTCTAATGCATATCCTTGTACTGGATATTTGTTTGCAAAACCTTTAGTGCCTGTTAACTGATACATACGACTGTATGGACGTGGTGATGCAACGTCGTGTTGAATGTGGATTGTTTTTCCTTTTTCAGTTTTGATCATTGTCATGGTGTGTTGACCATTTTTGAAGTCACCTGGGTCTTCACCACGCACATTTTTAATATAGTTATGAATACTAACAGGCTTGCTATCCATCGCTACTAAATAATTCATTTTGTCGCCACGATGGATATCTAATAATTGACAAACGGGTCCCATTCCATGAGTTGCATAGATATCACCACGGTGATTTTTGTTGTACTCTAATCGCCAATCGCTTTCAAATCTATCCCAAATGTCTTCCAAATGATGGATATAAGCTCCCTCGACATACAATACTTCACCAAATACACCTTTCTGAGCCATATTCAATGTAGTAAGTTCAAAGAAATCATATACACAATTTTCTAATTGCATACAATGCTTTTGTGTCTTCTCTGCAGTATCTATCACGTCCCAAATCTCTTCCATTGTCATAGCTGCAGGCACTTCGCATGCAGTATGTTTTCCTTGTTCCATAGCATAAATCATCATACTTGCATGTCGTTTCCAATCTGTTGTAATATAAACTAAGTCAATGTCATCTCTTTGACATAGCTCTTTCCACGATTCTTCTGATCCACTATATTCAGCAGCTGCAGGTAGTCCCGCTTTCTCTAGAATTTTTTGTGTTTTCTCAACACGGTCAGCATGAAGATCACAAAGTGCTACGATTTCTACTCCCGGAATATGTGTGAATCGACTAACCGCCCTTGGACCGCGTTGACCTAATCCAATGAATCCAACACGTACCGTTTCAATTTTAGGTGCAGTGAGGCCCAAAACATCTTTTTGTCCAGGAGGTCTTTCAGGAGACTTCGTTGTCAAGGGCTTAAAGTTTCCATTAGCATCGTTCTTATTGTTTTCACTACTTATCAATGTGCATCCAGTAAGTAACAAAGCTAACACGAGGAGATTAAATAATTTTTTCATTTTTCTTTAATTTGAGTTTTAGTTTATATATGTTTCTTGTGAGCAATCTGTAGGTGCACTTAGCAACTACATAGATAGTCTCTGCCAGAAGATCACTTGTTTTTAAGTATTGCAAAGACTAGATAGAATGTTTTTGTTTGTCCTAATTGCAAATATAATGAAACTCTGTTAAGTTTAATGTTAATTCGGTGTTTGTTTTTTTAAACAAGTTATTTCAGCTAAGAATTAAATTTACATATTTGAAAGAAAGAGATAGTGTATATTATTTACGGTGTAAATGCTAGTTTAAACTATACACTAAACTCCATTCAATATAGTCTGCCCTACTGAAATTGTTAGCTTTAATAGCTATTCCAGCAATGATGTGATTATATAGATAAAATCGAAGACCAATTCGTTGATGCATATCGTTGCTAAAGTGGAATTTGCCATTGTTCAGCATTTCATAGCCAGCAATTTGCAATAACAATAAAGTGAGGGGTATAAGTTTTTTCATAAAGCAACTGTTTTGCAAATTATAAAGTTTACATATAAATAATACAATGTAGTTTGAGGTGCCTATATTAATAAGGAAAATTCCGCAAGCAATATATAGTTTTTGCAAGCTACCATAGTCTCAACGACGATAGTAACTTGCATTCACTATGTGGATAAACGTCTATGGAAATCTTTTACTCTAAATTTATGACTGACAACTATGTTATCAGTTGTTCAAAAACTTCTTTCCTTTTGCGAGCATCGCCTCAATGTTTTCAGGCTTTACCATTACATTAAAAGTTTCGAGCATTTGATTAAATTCATTTAGTTTTTCTTTTCCTTCCTCTGAGTTATCTTGCTCAAGTTCGGCTCTAACGATTCTAATTTTTTCAGCATCCTGAATACCTTCCATCAACCGTTCGAAACGGATGGAGCTACGTGAATTGGGATAAACAAGAAATGCCTCTCCAGCCGGCCAAGTGCTAAAGCGGGAGTCTTGAAGTGCATCCTTCGAATAGCTGTTGTATGCCCAACGCAAAAATCCATCAAAATCACCAGCCATTGTGTACCAACCAATATATGCTGCTTCTGCGGGAGGAGAAAATGTATGTGTATTAGGGAATATTTCGGAACAACATACATACCATGTAGTAACATAATTTTTCTCTGCTCGATATATTCTGTCTTCTTTATCTACAGTTGCATCTTGTCTGACACATAAATCAACCAATTGATCTGGATAAAGCTTGTAGCTTTTTTTATTGTCAGCTAAAGCTACTCCTAATGATGGTGCTGTTTCTTCTAATAAAGAAAGCATTGCTTTCATATCTTCGGGTTTACGTTCGTCCATTGCAATGAGTGTTTTGTTTTCCCAACCTTTCGATTTTAGATGTACCATAAAATCTGTAAGAAAAGGTTTCCAAAGCTCTTCATACTCTTTTGTTCCAGGCGCAGCAGATACTTTCACCTCTTCGTTGGTTGCTTCATCAAAGTAGAATAATATATTGCCCCAAGGAACCATTGAGTAGCAATTGATTTGTTTTGTAATTCCCAAATCCATCATAAACTCCACCCAGTTATCAAAAACAGTATAGTCATATTCCCACGTGCCATCTGTTTTCTTTTTCCATTCAATCATGCTGTCAAATGCGTCTTCGGTTTGCCCGTTCCACGGACGTTTATTAAGCGTAGTCGTGATTACTTTCTGACCAGCTTTGGCCAACATTTGCATGGTTGGTTTCAGTGCTTCCCAATGAGCTTCTGACCAAGGTTCAACTCCTTTGATGCGCGCTTCTGCATAAGGGTTTTGCCATAAGTCTAAATGAAAAGCCCACTCTGTGTAGTGAGGAAGTGTTTTATCCAGCACATTGAGATTAAGCGTGAAGGTTTGCTTCTTTTTGCCGTTAGCAAACAATTCTAGATTGGCAATATAAGTTTCGGCCATAGCATCTGAGGGTACTTCTATTGTTATCCATACAGGACGAACTGTTTCTGCTTTCATGTTCATGCATTGTATGTTGTCAAGCACATCAGCACTTAACAATTGAGCATAATCTCCAGAAAGATGTTTTTTATCACAACCATTTCCAAATTCACTGCTTATAACGTATCTAACGAATCGTACTTGAGTATTATCGGCACTAATGGTTTCTCCGCTTTCTGATGTAAGATCCGAAATCTTAAGCTCAATATTCGAAACGCTGTCTTTGCTCCAAAGAATAATCTGTGCTGACATTCTTTCTCCTTTCCAGGCACTCTCGTTCCAGTTAGTGATTTGAGGAACTTTGGGAACTTCGTGCTGCACGTATCGTTTGTCGATACTACCCATTGAAGCTTGAAGCCCTGTTGGAACTGCCGACCAGTCGGTAGTTACTGCAACAGGCAGGATAGCCTCTTCATAATTAGAGCAGTGTTTTTGAGTGCTTTGTTGTGTACAACTAGCCAAAATGAATATAGCTAGTAAAGAAAAAATTGCTTTCTGAGTTGTCTGTTTTACTGTTTGTAACATAGAGAAGTTAATAAATAGTTTATAAATATATGATGTTTTTTAAAGTTTGGTGCAAGGTGCCTATATTAATCCTTATAATATTAATCTAAATCAT